>CAZARW010000066.1:0-15732 GCA_964487645.1 uncultured Prolixibacteraceae bacterium | reverse complement strand
AAAATAAAATACAATCGAAAGCGATGGGAAACAGTTGAAAACAATTGTTTCCCATCGCTTTTTAATTTTGATGGCTCGACAAAACTTAATTACATCTACACATACAACATTTCAAAAAAAATGATTCAGGTAAGTCATTATTCGTTTATAGCGATACAAATTGACTATGACTAAACCACAAACTCAATGACTATACAAAGAATCAAACTATTTTAAATTTTCATTTTAGAGCCAAATTCAGAGAATCCTTTTAATGAGATTGATTTATAAAATTAGAAGAAGTATCTTACTGTGATTAATTCATAAAATTATTATCTGGTTATACACAAACGAATAGTAGTTAAAGAAACATCTAACCTGTAAATAAACAAACATGTATAATAAAATTATCAGCAATATTAAACCTTTGGGGTTTACATGGGAAACAAACGATCCTTTTCTATTTTGTGTTCATCATCTCGATCATTACCCAAAAGGAAACGATGATATGGGGCCAGCAGCATCGCTTGTGGGCCGCTCACTAGGACAAGATTTTACTCCAAAAGATGGCTGGCGAATGTATCATGGTGAAAAAGTTCCGGGTTTTCCGGCTCATCCCCACCGTGGGTTCGAAACTGTAACTGTTGTTTTAAATGGTTTTGTCGATCATTCCGACTCGCATGGTGCCTCGGGGCGATATGGAAACGGCGATGTACAATGGATGACAGCCGGAGCCGGACTACAACATTCCGAAATGTTTCCGCTAATCAAAAAAAATGAAGATAATCCTTTAGAGCTTTTCCAAATATGGTTGAATCTTCCAAAAGATAAAAAGTTTGCAGAACCATTTTATAAAATGCTCTGGGCCGAAGACATTCCAAAGCATGTTATTTTTGATAATGCGGGTAAAAAAGCAGAAATAACTGTAATTGCCGGTGAATTTGAGAATATTCAGGCACCGCTACCTGCACCCGACTCGTGGGCTGCCGATAAAAACAATAAGGTTGGTATATGGCTCATAAAAATTGAAGCGAATGGCTGCCTCACAATTCCGGCAGATTCTCCTGAACTCAACCGTTCATTGTATTTTTACCGTGGTTCGCATATACATATTGCAGGTGTTGACATTAAACCTTATCATTCGTTACAGTTACTTGCCGATGAACATGCTATAATTAAAAACGGAGAAACTGATGCTTACCTGCTTTTATTACAAGGAATGCCAATAAATGAACCGATAATGCAACATGGCCCTTTTGTTATGAATACAGCCGATGAAATTCACCAGGCTTTTGCCGATTACAGAAAAACTCAATTTGGCGGTTGGCCATGGAATAGATACGATATGGTTCACCCTCGCGAAAAAGGACGTTTTGCCGAATATTCGAATGGAGAACGAATTGAAAAATAATTGAATTGCTGCCCGGCTTTTATGATAAAAAAACGATAGAAAAATTACAGTGTAATTACCTTTTTTGCTGTATTTTGAAGGGCGATTATATCAATCATGGTACCGGCCATGCCAACGCTCATTTTGTCGAGCAACTTAAAGTGATTGAGACATGTTTTGCATGAAAGAAGTTTAACACCTTTACTTTCTATCGCCTTAAGTATTTCAAGAACTGGAGAATTTTCAGTAGTCAATTTTACACCACTGTTGTAAAAAACAATAAACGAAGGCAGCATTTCTTCTTGCAAGATAAGCTTTAAGTAGTTGGCCATTAGCGCCATACCCAACTCGGGTGATCCCTCTCCCATTTTGTCGGAATTGATTTGCAGCAGGTTTTTTTGATTGCTCATGGTTTTATATAAAAAGTAAGGATTGAATTGTAAAAACTGGTAATAAAAAAGGAGACATCATCTGATGTCTCCCAAAAAACTATCCCCCAAACTAAAACGCCAAACATGAAAAAGACTTGATTAAAAGAAATCAATCATGTTTGAAATTGATTTCTGCTTACAAATGTATATTCCGTTTTCATAAAAAGCAAACTTTTTAATAAAAAAAAGATGCTTTTTTATGAAGTTTCTTTTTTATTATTTATTTAGCTGTATTTAAGATTATTAGCAAAATTATATTAAAAATGAATCAACATCAGAATAATCGAATTTAAAAGCAAGGGCAACACCTTTACATACTACACTTCCATCAATAATATTCAGTCCTTTTTTAAGAGCCGGATTATTTTTGCAGGCATTTAACCATCCATTCTCTGCTATTTCGATAGCATATTTCATTGTAGAATTTGTAAGAGCAATAGTTGAAGTACGGGGTACAGCCCCGGGCATATTTGCCACCGAATAATGCACTACATCATCAACAATAAAAATGGGGTCGTCATGAGTTGTTGGTTTCGATGTTTCGATACATCCCCCCTGGTCAATAGCCACATCGACAAGTACAGTACCCGGCTGCATGGTTTTAAGCATATCTTTAGTAATTAGCGAAGGAGCTTTTGCTCCCGAAATAAGAACAGCTCCAATTATTAAGTGATGATTCTTAACTAAATCGCGTATATTAAATTCGTTGCTCATCATTGTTTTTACATTTGCAGGCAAAATATCGTCGAGATAACGTAAACGCTGTAAATCAACATCCATTATAGTAACATCGGCACCTGCACCAGCAGCCATTTTTGCAGCCTCGGTGCCTACTATGCCACCACCAATGATGAGTACTTTAGTGGGTTGTACACCTGGCACACCACCTAGAAGCATTCCGCGCCCTCCATACGTTTTTTCGAGATATTTTGCTCCTTCCTGTACCGACATACGCCCGGCCACTTCCGACATAGGAATAAGCAGAGGTAAGGATCGATCGGATGATTCTACGGTTTCGTAAGCAATGCACACCGCACCTGAAGCAATCATTGCACGGGTAAGTTTTTCGGACGAAGCAAAATGAAAATACGTAAAAATAATATGATGAGAATGAATAAGCTCATATTCTTGTTCAATAGGCTCTTTTACTTTCATAATCATCTGGCTACTCTTGTACACTTGATCAATTGAAGGAAGAATTGTTGCCCCGGCCAATAAATAATCCTCATCGCAAAAACCACTTCCCTCGCCTGCAGTTGATTGTATGTACACCTGATGCCCTCTTGCTACAAGTTGAACTACTCCTGCCGGAGTCATTGCAACTCTGTTTTCGTTATTCTTTATTTCTTTTGGAATTCCTATTTTCATATCTTCAATTTTTTATTGATTTAAAAATATAAATATGTATAGGAAAATACGAAACAATATAAAAACACGAATATGATAAAAATTATGTGACTGGATTTTTTATTGTTTTTTCGATAATTACTTCATCATAAAAATGTTTATTAAATCGCAAAATATTCATAAAAAAGCTATTTTTTATTTCAATCCGATAGTTATATCTTTACGCGGTTTGTTTAAACACATATAATGTATGCCCGAAGTATCGAAACGTGGTGAAAGAATGCCTGAATCACCAATCAGGAAATTGGTTCCTTATGCCGACAAAGCAAAAGCAAAAGGAGTAAAAGTATATCATTTAAATATTGGCCAGCCTGATTTACCTACACCTCAGGTAGCTCTTGATGCAATAAAAAATATTGACCGAAAAATACTCGAATACAGTCCGAGCGAAGGTATCCGCTCATTTAGAGAAAAACTTGCTCAGTATTATCACACATTCAATATTGATGTTTGTACCGACGATATTATCATTACCACCGGAGGAAGCGAAGCTGTGACCTATGCATTTTTAGCATGTCTTGATCCGGGCGACGAAATTATTGTGCCAGAGCCATCGTATGCAAATTACACAGCTTTTGCAATTGTTGCCGGAGCAATTGTTAAAACCATTCCATCAAAAATTGAAGAGGGTTTTGCATTACCTCCTATCGAAAAATTTGAAGCATTAATAACCCCTCGTACAAAAGGGATTTTAATATGCAATCCAAACAATCCAACCGGTTATTTGTATACTCAAAGCGAGATGAATGCTATACGCGATTTGGTAAAAAAATACAATTTGTATTTATTTTCCGACGAGGTATATCGTGAGTTTTGCTACACCGGTGCCCCGTATATTTCGGCATTTCATTTAGAAGGTATCGAAGACAATGTGGTTCTTATCGATTCGGTTTCGAAACGATACAGCGAATGTGGTTTACGCATAGGCGCTCTGGTTACAAAAAATCCGATTCTGCGCCATAATGTACTTAAATTCTGCCAGGCACGGCTGAGTCCTCCACTGATTGGACAAATTGCTGCCGAAGCATCTCTTAGTACATCGAATGAGTATTTACTCGACACGTACAACGAGTATCTTGAGCGACGCAAATTTCTGATTGACGGCCTTAACCGAATACGTGGAGTATATTCACCTATACCAATGGGAGCTTTTTATACTGTTGCTAAACTTCCGGTTGACGACTCAGATAAATTTTGCCAATGGTTACTGAGCGATTTTTCGTTCGAAAATAAAACCATATTTATGGCACCTGCCAGTGGTTTTTATACAACTCCGGGGCTTGGCCAAAACGAAGTGCGCATAGCCTATGTTTTAAATAAGTCTGATTTGGCTGAATCGTTAATAATACTTGAAGAGGCTCTAAAAGTTTATCCCGGACGTACAGTTTAGAGTTTAAAAAAACCGGTACATTTTTGTATCAACGAGCAATCCATTCTTCGGGGTTCAGTTTTACATTTTCTTTCCATATCTGAAATTTCAGTATGGTATTATCATCATCCGATTTATCGACATAAATAGCACCAATATTGTCGCCACGGTTAACCGTTTGTCCTTGGCTTACATATATTTCGTTTAAATTCGAATACACCGAAATAAACTCTCCATGCCTGATTATTACAGCTGTATTTCCTCCCGGTATGGCAAATATCCGGCTAACAATACCGGTAAAAATTGCACGTGCTTTTTCGCCCGGGCGCGTGGTAATATCAATTCCATTATTGTTTATGATGATATTTCTCATTGCCGGATGAGCATGCTCTCCAAATTTGTCGGTTATTACACCATAGCGTGTTGGCCAAGGCAATTTGCCTTTATTTTTACTAAAATTATCTGAAAGCTCATTAAACTCGGGAGTTCGTGCAATTTCGCGGGCTTTTCGGGCTTCTTCGGCAATTATTCGTTCAATCTCAGCTTCGAGGCGTTTTTCAATTCGTTGTTGCAAACGCAAATGCTGCTTTAAATCGCGTTGTTTTTTTTGCAGTTTATTGTATGTTGCTGATTGATTGTTTTTTTCGTTTTGCAAATTCGAAAACTCCTGCATCTGTTGTTCAATTACCTGTTCTTTTTCTTTTTGCCTACTGGTAAGTTCATCAACTTTATTTTGAATAATTGCGCGTATTGCTTCAATTTGCTCTAATTGTTTTTGCCTGTGCCTGGCCATTTGGCGTACATACAACAAACGCTTATAGGCCTGATTAAACGACTGGCTCGAGAGTATAAATATTAACTGATTATAATCGCCTCGTTGCCGGTTTGCTTGTTGAACTAAGCGAGCATATTCATGCCTTATTTCGTTTAAATCGGCACTAAGCATTTGTATTACTTGCTCGTTATCGTTAATTGATTGTTGTAAAATACTGAGTTGTTGATTGTGTTCAGAGATTAATTTGTTGCGTAATGAAATTTGTTCGTTTAATAAATTAAGTTGCCTAAGCGATGCTTTGCTCGATTGCCCTGTTTTATTTAATAACCAGTTTGTATATTCAATTTCTTTGCGTGTTTTTTCCTTCTTTTGTTTAAGCTCATCAATAGTTTGGGCATGAACATATATGCCTGCCAGAATAAAGAAAACATTAAGCAATATAAAATTGAATCGTTTCATCAGTAGTCTTCTTTTTTATCGATTATGAAATCGGATAACATCAAACGTTAAAATTCAGATCGTGTATACGTTTTGGGCACCGAAACCGAAATATTATCAACACTGTTGACTTGCGGCCTCGAAAGTTTCATTTCAACTTCAATTTCAGATTTTGGACCATCAATAATGCATGTTATCTTTTGAGGGAACAAGCTCTTTTCAATCTCTTGATAATCGTTGTATAACAATGTGATTGTCTGATTATTATTGCCATTATCGATTTGAACTTTATTTATAATGTACAAGTTTGGATCAATCCATGCCGAGTAATTGAAATAATCGGTTTCATTAAGCGTATCGAACACGTGTTGAAGCGGGTTTTTATTTTTGCTTTTGCTGCTTGCTTTATTTTCTCGTTTGTATTGGCCGTCAATCCGATATTGTTTTTCATCGATAGTCGATAACAATTTTTTATCCAATTTGTCGGTATCAATAAGTTTTTTGATATCGGCAGTAATTAAAGCCTGCAACATCGCATAGTCGATATCGAATCCAAACAGTGAGTTAATAATACCAATCTCATCGCGTATATAATTTTTATCGATATAATTTATAAGAATAAAACTGTCGGGGCTTGCATATGCTCTACCCAAAGGAATATTCATTTTACGGGCAGTAAGAACGAGCATTTTATCGAAATTGATAATAATATTTCCTGAGAATGTATTTCTTTTACCGTCTTCGGTATACGACACCGAAATTTTTTTAGCTTCATAGGTTTCGTAAACCGGTGCCTCGTTTTCAACTTTTGTGAGTAGCTTTTCGACCGGCATAGGTGCTAAGTCCTTACTTGTAATTTTTCGGGTTAACTTACACGAACTAACACCCAGTACACAGGCAATGCTTATTACGATATATCGTTTTTTCATTCGTTTTTTGTAATTCTTTAATCTTCGCTAATGTATGTTTTTGTTTCAATTTTTTGTTTGAGTATTTCTGACTTGTTTCCCATTTCGAGTGATTTTTTCCAATACTCAATAGCCTCTTCAATCTTGTCCATTTTGAAAAGGATATCGCCATAATGTTCAACAACAACATCGCTGCTATCGCCACCATTTTTAATTGCCGAATCCATATAAAATTTTGCTAAGCGATATTCTCCTTTTTTGAAAAGAACCCAAGCGTGAGTATCAAGGTATGTTGGATTTTCAGGGAATGCCTGAATAACTTTTCCGCTCATTTTCTCGGCCTTATCAAGATCGATAGCATGCAGCGATAAATAATATGCGTAATTATTAAGAACCAGATAATTCTCGGGGTCAATTTCGAGAACATCCTCAAAAGCTTCAAAAGCCTTATCCTTTTCGTTCATATTGTATAAAGCTTCTGCCTTATACATTGCAAGCTGTGCTTCAATTTTCTTGTCGCCTGCAGCATAAATTTCACCACTTTGTAAGGTTTGTAATGCTTCGGGGTATTTTTCGAGTTGAATTTTTGCAATGGCGTTTAACACATAGAGCGATGGCTGAGCCGGAAATAACAAAATTGCTTCGTTGCTGTGTTCTTCCATTTGTTCAAAATCACGTAGTTGATTATCGATAAAAATAAGCTGCTCCCAGTTTTGAAAACTATTTGGATCGGCTTCGATTGCTTGCAGTATATATTGTTTAGCCTCTTCGAACCTTTTTTTGTTGGTCAAAAAATCAACCATTATAGCATAGCTCTGAGCATTTTGGGGATGTGTTGCAATAATTTCTTCGATAAGAGTAATCATTTTTTCATCGCCAATATACATTTGTTCGGGAGCAGTAACTAAAAGGATGTAGAGTTGAATTTTAGTTTCAAATTCAACATCGGGATGTGCAAATCCTTTTTTTGCATGAATGTAGGCTTCGTCGAAATTATTTTCCTGAATATAAAATGTTGCCAACGAAAAATGTACAAATCCGTTTTGTGGATCAAGTTCAAGAACCTTAAGGTAGTATTCACGGGCTTTTTCCATTTTGCCGTCTTCTTTATACATATCGGCCATTATGCCATAATACTCAGGCACATCGGGATACTGAGCAATGAGTTTCTCAATTTCGGCATAAGCTTCTTTATCTTTCCCGTTTTGACGATATATGTTTTGCCGTGCAAGTGCAATTTGTTCGTCATAACCAATGAGTTCTTCTATTTCGTCGTAAACTTTTAATGCATCGGAGTATTCGCCAGCCGAGTTCAAAAACATTGCATTAATAAAATACAGCTCGATATTGCCCGGATCGTTGGCAATAAGTTGCTCATATATATTGCTGGCTTTTAAAAATTCGTCGTTATTTTGATATATACGAGCCAGCAATAATTTGTACCATTTATTATCAGGATTAATTTCGATAGCCTGCTCAAGGAGTAAGCGTGCACTAATTATGTCGCCTTCCATTACGTATATGTTAGCCAGCTCGTACAACGAAGCAGCCGAATGGGGATTGATGGCTAAACACTGATTAAAATACTGTATAGCTGCTTTGTTATTTCCAAGCATTTTTTGTTTTAATCCTTCGATATAATAAAACTCAAATTCAATTTTATTTTGTTCGGTAAGAATTACAACATCCTGCTGCTTGTTTTTGGCAAAACTATCATCAGATGCAGTTTTTTTTAATAATTTACACCCCGAAAAAACAACAATAACGATAACAAAATAACTTATAATGCGTATGTTCATTTAGGCAATTTATTTTTTGCCGGTATGCCCGAATCCTCCTGCACCCCGATCAGTTTCTTCTAATAACTCAACTTCGTTCCACTCTATTGTTTCGTGCTTTGCAATTATCATTTGACAAATTCGTTCACCATTTATTACGGTAAACTCTTCGTTTGATAAGTTCACTAAAATTATTCCAATTTCGCCCCGATAATCGGCATCAATAGTCCCTGGAGTATTTAAAACCGAAATACCGTGTTTAAGTGCCATGCCGCTACGCGGACGTATTTGTGCTTCGTACCCCGCAGGCAATTCGATATAAATACCTGTTGGAATAAGAGCACGTTCAAGAGGTTTCAGGATTACATTTTCTTTTAACGATGCCCGTAAATCCATTCCGGCCGAAAGTGCTGTACTGTACGTCGGTAATGGGTTTTCTGACTTGTTTACAATTTTTACAATCATTTCGATATTTGATTCAAATATTACTTTTTTTTTGAATGCGCTAAGATAAACAATCTTAAGTATATAAGCGAAACAGCTTTGTTTTTTCGAAATTACGAGTCAACATTAACCTTATTCAATTTGTCGAATGCAGTTCACTATACATAAGTCATTCAATTAAAGGGCTAAACGCATCTTCGATATGCATCAGTTCATATTTTGTTTCGCTATACCATTTAATAAAAACCGCATCAAAACGAGTTTCCATATCAATCTCGTGTTCCATTATATATGCTTCGGCAGCATGAGTAAGGTGTTTAATTTTTCGCGAACTTAATGCTTCGCGTGGTTCTTCGTAAACGGCAGCGGTACGGGTTTTAACCTCAACAATTATCAGCCTGTTGTTGTGTGTAGCAATAATATCAACCTCGGTATGATCGAAACGCCAGTTGCGTTCAATCACCTTATATCCTTTTTTTATAAGATGGTAAAAAGCGATTTCTTCGCCTTTTCTTCCAAGTTCAACATGCTCGGCCATAGTTATTTATTTTGGGTAAAAGTTCCTTTTTGCTCATTAATTGATAATGTTGCCCTACATCCCATTTTTATTGCCAAATTAATTGCCTGATGCCCTGCCTGAAAATTAAATGCAACAGGATAACCATATCCAGAAACAGCATCAAGAATAATTTCTTCAACATTTTTTCCAAAGGGCGTATCGTTATCTTTCATTGATGTGAAACCTCCCACAATTAAACCGGCAAGATTCCGAAGCTTGCCTCCTGTTTTAAGGTTCATCATAATCCGATCGAGATGATAAAGGTACTCGGCCAAATCTTCGATAAACAATATCTTTCCATCGGTATCTATATCGTACGGAGTCCCTCGTAAGCTATACAATATCGACAAATTGCCACCAACTACAGGAGCTGTGGTTTCGCCACAAATTGTATACTCTGATGAACTAAACTCATAGTGCAGATTTTTTCCTTCAATAGCATCCATCATACTGACAAAACTTTGGCTTGGTTTTCGGTTTTTAACAAAATGCGAAGGCATTACTCCGTGTACCGATGCAATATGCATACTATGCAATTTTGAGTGTAAAACTGTTACATCGCTAAAGCCAACAATCCATTTTGGTTTGTGCACAAATCGACTCCAATCAACAGGTAGTATTGTACGTAAACTTCCATAACCTCCACGCGAGCATATAATTGCTTTTACTGTTTCGTCATCAATCATGCTTTGTAAATCGGCGGTACGTTGTTTGTCGGTTCCGGCAAACTGATTGTGTTTTTCAAAAACATGCCGGGCATATACAACATTATAGCCCATGTTTCTGAGCAATTGCGCTGCCTGGTCAACCTTTTGCTTATCGATAATTGAAGCGGGCGATATTATTCCAATGGTATCGCCAGCTTTTAAATATGCAGGTATAATATTGTTCACGTGTATTAAAATTTTAAACGAATATAGTCAATAATCGTTAAAGTTTTGCCAAAAAAAAGGGTGTACTAACAGCAACACCCCTTTGTATATGAGAATAATAAATAATTTATCGGATGCTAACCCAAACCCCCGATTCTGGATTTGTACTTCGGTAGTTTTCCATTGCAGTAATTGCTTCGTTTCGATCGAAATACGAATCGAATGCAACTCTGAAAATACCATCGTCGGTTTCAAGTATCTCGGCATTATAGCCTTTAGTATTAAACGAACGTTCTAAAATGCGTGCATTTTCAATGTTTGAAAAACTTCCGGCAATAAGTACCCATGGGGCTTTTATTGTTTCGATACTCTTTTGTTTGGTTTGTGTGGTTAATGTTTTTTCGGTTTGTGTAAAAGCATTAAACGGATTAAGGTTTGACGATTGAATGTGTAAGGTATCGTTTTTTAAAGGAAACACCGATAACGCAAACAACAAAGTAATACTTGCTGCAATTTTTAATATATCGACATGTTTGTACGTACGTCCGACAGCAGGCCGCGACACAAAAATTGAGCTTTCGGAATTATTGCTTGCCGGTAAATAATTAAATTGCTTTAATCCGTACGAATCGGCTAAGTTGATTGATTGGGTTTGAGTATAAATTAATGCTCCACTACGGTCAAACTCAATATACCCCAAATGATCAAAATGCACTTTTTCTCCTTTATTAAGAGTACGATAAATATTGGTGGTATAATTGCCAAGAGCAATTGCTGCCTTGCCAAAACTTACATCGTATTTTTCGGCAATATGATTAATGAGTAATCCGTCGTTCGATTGTATTTTACTGTTAAAAACCACATCTTTTGATGGAGGAGTAAAACTGCCGGTATGTGCATTATAAACCGCCGGACGGTAATTTGAAATAAAAGCACCAAAATCTGGTACAATCACACATTCGTGATAATTTAATAAATCAATTATTTCCTTTTCAATATTCATTCCTTGCAGATTTATATGATACCAAAAGTAGTGAAAAAATGCCAGTGCTTCAAAATATATTTTCAACACAAATGGTGTTTTGTTAATAACTATTTGAAACAAACTCTCATGTCGGTATTCTTTTTTTTCAACATTGACTGACAAATGCATCTAAAAAATCTGATATTTTTATTGATCAGGATATCAATACTGCGCAAATCATTTTAATAAATATAATCGTTGCTTTTAAATGGATGTCAAAGCTTAATTTTATATTTTTGCTCATTCAATATCAATATACTATACAATGAACAACGACATTTTAGTAAGCGGTGGTACCGGCTATATAGGCTCACATACAGTAGTTGAACTTCTCAATGAGGGTTTTCGTCCCATTATTATTGATAATCTTTCGAATTCATCAGCCGATGTAATTGACAATATTGAGAAAATTACAAACAAACGGCCTGACTTTGAAAAAATTGATCTTTGTGATTTGTCGTTACTCAAGAAATTTTTCGAAAAACATACATCAATAAAAGCAATTATACATTTTGCTGCGAGCAAAGCCGTAGGCGAATCGGTTGAAAAACCTTTGCATTATTATCAAAACAACCTTGTTTCGACAATAAACCTTATTAAATGCCAAATTCAATTTGGGATACCGAATTTTGTGTTTTCGTCATCGTGTACGGTATATGGGCAACCCGACAGTTTGCCTGTAACCGAGCAAACACCCCGTAAGGATGCCGAATCGCCCTATGCAAATACCAAACGCGTTAACGAAGATATTATTCGCGATGCAATTAACGCACACAAACAGTTAAAAGCAATATCGTTGCGTTATTTTAATCCTATAGGAGCACACGCATCGGCACTTATTGGAGAGTTACCACTTGGTGTACCACAAAACCTGGTTCCGTTTATTACACAAACAGCTGCCGGACTACGTAAGCAACTTAAGGTATTTGGCAACGATTACAATACCCCCGATGGCTCGGCTATTCGTGATTATATCCATGTTGTTGATTTAGCCAAAGCCCATGTTGTAGCTATTGAACGTTTACTAAATAATAAAAACAAACAAGCTTACGAAGTATTTAATTTAGGAACCGGCAATGGATATTCGGTACTTGAAATTGTGAACAGTTTTGAAAAAGTAAGCAAAACAAAGCTTAACTATAAAATTGTTGAGCGTCGTTCAGGCGACATTGAAAAAATATGGGCCGATACTTCGTTTGCAAATCATGAACTGGGGTGGAAAGCAAAATTTGGCCTCGATGAAACCTTACTGTCGGCATGGAACTGGGAAAAAAAATTGCGGAATATTGAATAAAAAAACAGCAACATCCGTTACTTTAAAAGGATATCAACAAGAATAAAAATATACATTATAGCTCATTACCTATGAAAAAAATACTCATAACCGGAGGAGCCGGATTTATTGGTTCACATGTTGTTCGTTTGTTTGTAAATAAATATCCCGATTACCGGATTGTGAATCTTGATAAATTAACCTATGCAGGAAATTTGGCGAATTTGAAAGATGTTGAAAACAAAAACAATTACAATTTTATAAAAGGCGATATTGTTGACAGTGATTTCATTTTATCGCTTTTCGAAAAACATCAATTCGACGGAGTTATTCATTTAGCTGCCGAAAGCCATGTCGATCGTTCAATATCGAACCCCAGCGAATTTGTATTTACCAACGTTATTGGTACTGTAAATTTGCTTAATGCGGCAAAGCACATTTGGAAAAATTCTGAAAACAAATTGTTTTACCATATATCAACCGACGAAGTATACGGATCGTTGGGAAATAAAGGAATTTTTACCGAAAAAACAGCTTACGATCCTCACAGTCCATACTCGGCATCAAAGGCAAGTTCAGACCACTTTGTGCGTGCATATCACGATACATTTGGATTACCAACAGTAATATCAAATTGCTCAAACAATTATGGTTCGTATCAATTTCCCGAAAAACTGATACCTCTGTTTATCAACAATATTAAAAACAAAAAATCCTTGCCGGTATACGGAAAAGGAGAAAACATACGCGACTGGTTGTGGGTTGAAGATCATGCTCGTGCTATTGATGTAATTTTTCATCAGGGGGAAAATGGGCAAACCTATAATATTGGCGGGCATAACGAATGGAAAAATATCGATTTAATTAAGCTTATGTGCTCCATACTCGATCGTAAACTTGGCAGAGAAAAAGGCGAATCGGAAAAACTTATTACCTACGTTACCGACCGTGCCGGCCACGACTTGCGTTATGCTATCGATTCGTCAAAATTACAAAACGAACTGGGATGGAAACCCAGCCTCCAATTTGAAGAGGGGCTCGAAAAAACTATTGACTGGTATTTGAAAAACGAACAATGGCTTACCGAAGTAACTTCGGGCACTTATCAGGAGTATTACAATAAAATGTACAAAAATCGCTAAGTGGATACTTTGGAGAAATTATTAATCATTACACCGGTCAAAAATTCGATCGATACTGCACTTAAAACAATAAAACTAGTATGTGCAAATAAATGCAATGCTCATCAATATTGGGTGTATAACGATTATAGTACTCAGCATAACCGTGTATTGCTTGAAAAAAACAGCCTGCTGGGTTACTCGCTTATTCATATCGAAGATAAAATTAAAAATCCATCGCCAAATTATCGATACACACTCATCGATGCACAAAAAAGGGCTCTTACTCAAAATGCTCATTTGTTAATTATTGAATCAGATGTTTTCATCAAAAAAAATACCATTGAAGAGCTTACAAAATTTGCCGGTCGGAATTTACATGCCGGAATGATAGCTGCTATTACTACTGATGATAATGGAAGGATAAATTTCCCGTATACTCATATAAAACCCAATAAAACTGAAGCTTTTGAAAGCAAACACCGAATAAGTTTTTGTTGCACTCTGATTACAAATAAGCTATTACAACGTCTGTCTTTCGAAAACTTATCGGAAAAAAAACATTGGTTTGATGTTCAAATTTCACACGATTCGCGCAAACTGGGTTTTAAAAATTACATTTTGCCCGCTGTTAAAGTACAACATCTTGCACACGGCAGCCGTCCATGGAAAAAATTAAAATATTCAAATCCGATAAAATATTATTTACGAAAATGGTTTATGGGTTTTGATCGTATTTAAAAAAAGTAGATACTGCAAACAACCTTTTTAATAAAAATTCGTCAACTATAAAACAACAATAAAACAACTTTATATTATGAAGCGAAACCGATTGATTACACTCCTCGCAATAATAAGTGGCATTATAACCACCAGCTGCCTGAGCTCGTACGACGATGATTACGAAGAATACCAAAAACAACTCGAAGAAAAAAGAAGAGTTATTTTTGAGCAGTACAATACCGATTCAACAATTATCGCAAATTATTTAATCGAAACCGATTCGGTGGCCCAATTTGATACAATCTCGGGAATATTCTACCATATTATCAATCCCGGTGATGAATTGCATCCGGGTTATTACTCAAATATCGAAGTGCAATATACAGGCATGCTTACCGATGGGTATGTATTTGACCAATCTCAGGCCGACACAACAAAATGGTTCCAATTAAACCAATTAATTGAGGGATGGCAAGTTGGCCTCCAATATATTGGCAAAGGAGGAAACATAGTACTTTACCTGCCCTCGTATTATGGGTTTGGTGCCCGCGAGTACGAAGATGTACCGGCAAATTCGGTGCTGATTTTCAATGTCGATTTAATTAGCTTTTACTAGCCATTTTTGATAATTATTGAAAAATTACTACATTGTGTAAGGATTTTTTTACCAAAAAAAAACTTTTTGATTTATGTGGATGCCGGAAACCACCCAAAAACGGGGCGAAACCGAAAAGCCTTACGAGTAGGAAAATTAAAAACTCTTAAACAATGGAAAACCAAAGTAATTCAGGTGTAGTGAAAACTGTTGATTGGGTAGTAACCATGCTAATATTAGCAATTCCACTGGTCAATCTTATTATGCTTTTTGTTTGGGCATTTGGCTCAGGTGCTAATCCAAATAAAGCAAATTTTGCCAAAGCCGTATTATTATGGATATTGATTGGAATTGTTATTTCAGTTTTAGTATCTCTAATTTTTGGTGCTGCCATATTCGCAGTATTTTCATAATCAAAAAAAACAAAACACATATACACGGGCAATTTACACATACGGTAAATTGCCCGTGTATTTTTTATGTATCACTAATTCCCAAAATTATACATCATACATTTAACTTATCCACAATTATTTTCTATTCGTTATTGCTCATTCTAAATAGTTTTGTAATTTCCCAATAAAAATATTCTATGGAAGAAATTGGAAAAATTGAACTTCGACACCTCACCATAAAAGATTACGAC
>CAZARW010000065.1:0-15902 GCA_964487645.1 uncultured Prolixibacteraceae bacterium | reverse complement strand
TTAAACGAACATGGAATTGAATTTGATGAACGGTATTTGATTTAAATATGTTTAAATAGTTGAACCCTGTTCAGGGTTCATTTGTCTGCTATTTCACATTGTTTCCGTAAGTTGCACTTACGGCTATTGTTGTTTAACCCTTCGGGTATTCACTTCTGATTGTTAAAATTCTAATCATATCAATTTATTTTAATTCCCCAGACTTTTCAATTTGATTCATTAATATTCTTGTATTAGCTATCGCTGAACTTTGTTTCGTAGTAATTAGATATCAATATCTTTTGCGTTTATTCCGATATGTGTTAGGAGTAAAAAAAAAATTATTTATCCACCCCAATCATGAACTGATCCGTATTTTGTCAGTTTTACAAATGAAATACAAAGGCTCCGTATTCATTTATCGATGATACAAATTCAAAAACATACAATATATAATACTGCCGAATGAAGTGCTTGAGCAGAAATTTTTATTTTTGCACAAAACATTGATATGCCAAAATTTTTAATTGTATTAAGTGGCCCAACAGGAATTGGGAAAACCGACACGGCAATATTTCTTGCAAAACATTTTGGATGTGAAATTATATCGGCCGATTCGCGGCAAATATACAGGGAACTTTCAATCGGAACGGCTGTGCCCGATTCTCAGCAACTTCATACTGTTAAGCACCATTTTATTCATAGTCACTCAATTCGTAACAACTACAATGCCAGCATGTTTGAGTTCGAAGTAATCAATCTTCTTAATATACTTTACAAAACCTGCGATTTTGCAATTTTAGCCGGAGGCTCAATGTTATATATCGATGCCGTATGCAATGGCATTGACGACTTACCTAAAATTGATAAAAGCATACGAAACAAAATTATTGATCGATACGAAAAAGAAGGGATCGAAAGTATTCGTCTCGAACTAAAAAAAATTGACCCCGAATATTATGCTTTTGTTGATTTGAAAAATCACAAACGAATAATGCATGCGCTTGAAGTATTTTACATGACCGGTAAAAAATACTCTTCGTTTAGAACCAATACAAAAAAACACAGAAATTTTGAGATCATTAAAATTGCCCTGAATACCGACAGAGATATTTTACACAAACGAATAAATACCCGTGTTGATAAAATGATTGAACAAGGCCTCGAAAACGAAGCACGCAAAGCATATCCGTTCAAACACTTAAACAGCTTAAATACCGTTGGTTATCGCGAACTGTTTGCATATTTCGACAAAGAAATTTCATACGACACAGCCATTGAACTCATCAAACGAAACAGCAGACGCTATGCCCGCAAGCAAATAACATGGTTGCGCAAAGACAAAAATGCACACTGGTTTGAACCCGGACAAACAAATGAAATGATCGATTTTATTAAAAAAACTGTTCAAGACAAAAAGTAAACTTTATTTTTACACCCGACAAAGGCAAAAAAATCGAAAGCAAGAATTTGAAATTGCTTTACAAGCAAACTCCAGGCGTGCATTTTTTTTGATGAATAAAAATTGTGCATCCTTGCTTTATATTAAAAAAAACGTGTATGAAAATACTCATTGTAGGCCCGGCACATCCCTATCGCGGAGGGATTGCAGCATTAAACGAACGTTTGGCAGTTCAACTGCAAAGCGAAGGACACGATGTTGAAATTGTGAGTTTTACTCTTCAATATCCGGCATTTCTATTCCCCGGCACAACACAATATACCGATGCACCAGCACCAAAACAACTGAAAATAACACGCGCAATAAACTCAATAAACCCCTTCAACTGGATTATCAAAGGGCTTAAATACAAAAAGACAAAACCCGACCTGGTAATTGTACGTTATTGGCTTCCCTTTATGGGCCCTTCGACAGGAACCCTTTGCAGGTTAATTAAGAAAAACAAACACAGCCGTATACTTTCAATAGTCGATAATATACTTCCCCACGAAAACCGCCCGGGCGATAAATTATTTACCCGCTATTTTACAAAATCGGTCGATGGGTTTTTGGCAATGTCGAACAGTGTATATTCCGACCTTGATTTATTTATAGGCCAAAAACCAAAAATATATTCGCCACACCCTGTTTACGATCACTATGGCGAAATCATTGATAAACAAGAAGCTAAAAAACGTTTGAATCTTGACCAATCGGTAAATTATTTATTGTTTTTTGGATTTATTCGCGACTATAAAGGACTTGATCTGTTGCTCGAAGCCCTTACCAACAAAGAGCTGCTCAGCCACAATGTAAAATTACTGGTTGCCGGAGAATTTTATTCAAACGAAAAAAAATATTATGATTTAATAAAAACATTGGGCGTTAAAAAACACGTAGAACTCCGCACAGGATACATTCCCGAAAATGAAGTGAACCTGTATTTTTGTGCATGCGATATTGTAAGCCAACCCTATAAAAGTGCTACCCAAAGCGGAGTAACACAAATTGGTTATCATTTCGAAAAGCCAATGTTAGTAACCAATGTGGGTGGATTACCCGAAATAATTGCACACGATAAATGCGGATATGTTGTTGAAGTAAACTCCGGGGCAATAAGCTCGGCTTTGATTGATTTTTACACAAAACAACGCGAAGCCGAGATGATAAAAGAAGTAAAAAAAGCCAAAAAGAAATTTGGGTGGGATGCCTTAAGCAAATCAATTTTTACACTCTCTGACCTTTGCAATTAACACATTTTAAAGTAATATTGTAAATACACAAACCGAAGAATACTTTTTATGGCTGCGCACACAAAACTCGAACAACGTTTAATAAAAGAAGCCTACGACGATATGATAAAATCGTCGGTACATCATCTTAGTGACGAAAACCTTGCGTTGATACAAAAAGCTTTTGATTTTGCCAACAAAGCACATGCCGGAGTAAAACGAAAGTCGGGCGAGCCATATATTTTACACCCATTATCCGTTGCAACAATTGTAACACGTGAAATCGGGCTTGGCACCAAAGCCATTATTTCGTCAATTTTACACGATGTGGTTGAAGACACCGACTACACATTGGCCGATATCGAAAATATGTTTGGCAGTAAAATAGCCAGCATAGTCGACGGATTAACAAAACTCAGTGGTGAATTTGATTCGAAACAGGCAGCAAATTTCCGAAAAATGATGCTTACCCTCTCGGACGATGTACGGGTTATTCTGATAAAAATTGCCGACCGCCTGCATAATATGCGCACCCTCGACTCAATGCCTCCCAACAAACAACTCAAAATATCGGGAGAAACACTTTATATTTATGCTCCATTGGCTCATAGGCTGGGACTATATGCCATAAAAACCGAACTCGAAGACCTCAGCCTGAAATACAAATACCCCGAACAATACAAAAATATTGCACTGCAATTGCGCGACAGCGAAGAACACAGCAAATACCTTGTTGATCAATTTATTAACCCAATCAGTAAAAAACTCGAAACCGAAAATCTCGATGTTACCATAAAAGGCAGGCCTAAATCAATTTATTCGATTTGGAAAAAAATGCAGGTGCAAAAAGTGTCGTTCGACGAGGTTTATGATTTACTGGCTATTCGCATTGTTTTTAAAAGCGATAAAGAAATTGACGAACGCCGCAAATGCTGGGAAATTTTTTCAATTATTACCTCGATTTACAAGTATAAACAAGACCGTATACGCGACTGGGTAACAATGCCCAAAGCAAACGGATACGAAGCTCTGCACCTTACCGTAATGGGCCCCGAGGGAAAATGGGTCGAAGTACAAATACGCAGTGAGCGCATGGACGAAATTGCTGAACGAGGATTTGCTGCCCACTGGAAATACAAGGAAGGAAATCAAAACAACAACGAAAATGAACTCGACAAATGGATCGAACGCATTAAAGAAACCTTACAAAACCCCGAATCGGATGTGCTGGAATTCCTCGACGATTTTAAACTCAACCTGTTTAGCTCCGAAATTGTTGTTTTTACTCCAAAAGGCGAAATGAAAACCCTGCCTAAAGGATCGACAGTACTCGACTTTGCTTACGAAATACATACCGAACTAGGGAATAAATGCATTGGTGCCAAAATTAATCATCAGCTCGTACCATTTAGCCACGAGCTAAAAAGTGGCGACCAAATAGAAATACTCACTTCCGAAAAACAAAAACCACAAATAGGCTGGTTCGATACTGTAATTACTGCCAAAGCAAAGCAAAAGGTAAAAGACGCATTTAAACTTGAGCAAAAAAAACATATCGACAAAGGCCAGGATATGATCGAGAATGAACTGAAAAAACTTGATCTCTACCCATCAAACGAGACCATAAATGTTTTACTCAATCATTATAAACTCAATTCGAAAAAACAAATGTATGCTCAAATGGGATCAGGTTTACTCCCTTTGAGCGAAATCGAAGAATTATTTAAAAACAAGGGCGAAGAAAATAAATTTATAAAATACTGGAAGCTGAGCTTTGGCAATTTAAAAAAGAAACAAAGCGATAAAAAAACCACCGAAGACCTGAGCAAAATCGATAAAAAGAAAACATTTATACTGAGCGAAGAAAATGTCGAAAAAAAATTCCATCTGGCAAAGTGCTGCAACCCCATACCCGGAGACGATGTAATTGGATATATGAAATCGGATAATATGCTTATTATTCACAAAAAATCGTGTCCCGAAACAATTAATATCATGACCAGCGAAGGCGATAAAATTGTAAGCGCAAAATGGAAGCAATTTAAAATATATTCATACCTCACACACATCGATATTCGCGGATTCGACCGTGTTGGAATTGTTAACGACATAAGCGAAATTATTTCGAAAGACCATAACATCAACATGCGAACAGTACGTTTCGACAGCTACGATGGGGTATTTACCGGCAACCTCGACCTGTATGTACACAACACAAACGACGTTGAAAACATTATCTCAAAGCTCAAAAAAATTAAAGGCATCGAAAGTGTTGAGCGCCCCGAAGAAGCATGATTTTCAGGCAATATGTAAACAGTATTCTCCGAATTATCGGAAAAAACACAAGTCCAAATTTTAATAAATCAACAATTGTTGAACAAAAAAAATTACATTATTGTCTCATTTTCCTATATTTGTACTTATTTTGAATGAGTATAAATACAAATAAGCAGTGCAATGACGAGCAATATCAAAAAAATCTTTACCGAATATCTTGAAGAAAACGGCCATCGAAAAACATCCGAACGTTTCTCAATACTTGAAGAGGTATACGCCACAAACGGACATTTCGACATTGAATCGCTCTACATTGCGATGAAAAACAAAAAAATACGAGTAAGTCGTGCAACAATTTACAACACGATGGAAATTTTACTCGATTGCAAACTTGTTGTAAAACATCAGTTTGGCAACGGGGTTTCGCAATACGAAAAAACCTATGCATCGAACAAACACGACCATTTAATTGACATTAACGACGGAACGGTTACCGAATTTTTTGATAAACGCATTCATAAAATCATACAAAACGCCTGCAAAGAGAATAATTTTAAACTCTCGCATCACACCTTATACATATACGGCGAAAAAATTGATAAAAAGGTGAATCCCCAATAATGCATAAAATGAATATGCAGAGCGCTTTATAATTCCTTAAACAATTCATTAATGCCAAATACACACTACAGTACAGCAACTTACCTCAGGTACAATAAAGCAAAACAACACAAACAAATCATTGACTCAAATAATATTTGTTAAGCAATGAATAGTTTTGTACTTTTGGTTGCCAAAACCAACAAAGGTGCTTACCGCAAAGGTTTATTCCACAATGTTTTGGAATAAACCTGTTTTTTTGTTTGTTCGGGCGCATTACAAACCTTAAAAATAAAAAACAAATGAAAGTTGATGTATTGCTTGGCCTGCAATGGGGCGACGAGGGAAAAGGAAAAGTAGTTGATGTACTTACACCTCGTTACGATGTAATAGCACGTTTCCAGGGCGGCCCCAATGCCGGTCACACACTCGAATTCAACAACATCAAACATGTATTGCACACAATACCATCGGGGATTTTCCGCGAAAACAAGATCAATGTTATCGGAAACGGAGTAGTTCTCGATCCTGCAATTTTCAAAAAAGAAATTGAATCGCTCTCAAAAATCGGCTTCGATTTATCGGAGAATCTTTACATATCGAAAAAAGCACATTTGATAATGCCCACACACCGCTTACTCGATGGTGCCTCGGAAGCAGCTAAAGGCGACTCAAAAATCGGATCGACTTTAAAAGGAATAGGCCCTACTTACCGCGATAAAATTGGCCGAGACGGATTGCGCATTGGTGATTTGTTCGAAAATTTTGAAGAAAAATATACTCAACGCAAAAACGCACACATCAATCAACTCGAAACACTTTACCGCTACGACTATAAAACACAGCTCGAAGAGTTTGAAAAAGAATGGTTCGAAGGAATAGAAGTACTCAAAAAATTCAAAATTATTAATAGCGAACAATTTGTCAACAATTTGATGAACGAAGGGAAAAGCGTTATTGCCGAAGGAGCCCAGGGCACAATGCTCGATATTGATTTTGGTTCGTATCCTTTTGTAACCTCATCAAACACTGTATGTGCAGGAGCCTGTACCGGACTGGGAGTTGCTCCCAATAAAATTGGCCGTGTATTTGGAATATTTAAAGCATACTGTACCCGTGTTGGAATGGGTCCGTTCCCTACCGAACTAAACAATAACGACGGGCAAAAACTGCGCGATGTAGGCAACGAATACGGATCGACTACCGGTAGGCCACGACGCTGCGGATGGCTCGATTTGGTGGCTCTAAAATATTCGATTATGATTAACGGAGTTACCGATCTGATTATGATGAAAACGGATGTGCTTGACAGTTTCGACACTATAAAAGTTTGCACTTCGTACAAAATAAACGGAGAATCAACTACCGAACTCCCTTACGAACTCAACGAAAAAGTACAGGTTGAATATACCCAACTGCCCGGATGGAACTGTGATTTAACCGAAGTTACTCAAGAAGATAAATTCCCCGAAGCACTGAACGAATACATCAAGTTTATTGAGAAAGAAACCGGCGTGAACATTTATATCGTTTCGGTAGGGCCAAATCGAAATCAAACCATTATCCGCAAATAATAGCATTGCAATAATTACAAATTGTACTATATTTCAAAAAAGAGCTGACATTTATGTCGGCTCTTTTTTTTACATATTGTTCGTAATTTCAATAAACATTCGCTAATTTTATGTTTTTCGATGCTAAAGCGCATCTTATAGTACTTTAATAATTAAAGCGATGGACATTATACGACCGACACTTGTTTTAGACAAGCAAATATGTTTACGAAACATTGAATTGATGCAACAAAAGGCAAAAAGACACAATTTGCGTCTAAGGCCTCACTTTAAGTCGCATCAGTCGGCCGAAATTGGCAGTTGGTTTCGCAGCCTGGGCATTCAACACATTGCTGTTTCGTCGGTTAGTATGGCCCAATACTTTGCACAAAACGGATGGAACGATATTACAATTACATTCCCTTTTAACACCCTCGAAACCGAACAACTCAACAACATCGCCGATAACATTCAGGTAAATATTGTTGCCGATAACGAACACACACTCAAATTGCTCAACAGTAAACTCAACAAAAATACAGGCATATACATTAAAATAACTACAGGATATACTAAGGTTGGAATATCGAACTTCTCGATAGCCAAAATTGAAAAAGTACTGAAGCAAATTCACGAAAACAAATACCTGCAGTTTAAAGGTTTTATATCCCATGCCGACCACAGCTACGATGCACACTCGAAAAACGAGGTGCAAACTATTCATTTTGATGCCGTACAAAAACTCAACAATCTTCGTGATCATTTTATTAAAAAATACCCGAATATTGAACTATCGATAGGAGACACACCGGGATGTTCGGTTTCGGAAAACTTTCATGGCATAGACGAAATCAGGCCCGGAAGATTTATTTTTTATGATTTGATTCAACACAGCCTGGGTGTGTGTTCACTCGATGATATTGCTTTGCGCATGCACTGCCCTGTAGTTGCAAAACAACGTGTACGTAACGAGGTAATTGTTTACGCAGGTGCAATTCACTTTTCGATGAGCAGCTTGCAAAACACCGATGGTAAACCGCTGTACGGTAGAGTAATTATTACTCAAAACAACGAAAATAAATTGTTGAGCAGCAATTACTACCTAACCAATCTCTCGCAAGAACACGGAATGATAAAAGTTTCGCCGGCTCTGTTTAATCAAATAAACATTGGCGATATTATCGAAATAATACCCGTACACTGCGGCCTTACAGCCCAGGCGATGGGCAAATATTTTACAAAAAAAGGCGAAAGTATCGACATGATGCACTAAACTCCACATTCAAAAAAAAAGTTTATTTACTTTTGCTGCAAATAAAAATTTATTAATTGCTGAGCCTTAGCACATATTCAAAGGCAAACAGACTCATTGAATTAATTATTTATCCGTTAACCTTAAAATTCATTGCAAACAATGCACGTATACAACATTCTGCTGGAGCGCAAAAGCTGCCGTACATTTACTGAACAAGCAATTGAACCCGAAAAGATTGAAATACTGAAAAAAGCAGCGCTTTTATCACCAAGCGGCAAACGAAAAAATCACTGGGACTTTGTGTTTATCCAAAACAACGAAACAATTAATAAACTTTCGCTGAGCAAAGAACACGGGTCGAAGTTTGCCGAAAATGCACCACTTATAATCGCAGTAATCGGCAATCCCGAAATATCGGACACGTGGATCGAAGACTGCTCAATTGCTTCGATAATTCTTCAATTAGAGGCCGAAGAACTGGGCTTAGGCAGTTGTTGGGTTCAGATACACAAAAGAGTCCACAGCGAAAACGAAACGTCAGAGAACTACGTTAAAAAGCTTCTGAGCATACCTTCGAATCTTGGGGTATTATCGCTCATAGCAATAGGATATGCTTCGAAAAAACGCAAACCAACAAATGAAGAAGAATTGTCTTTTGAAAAAATTCATCACGAGAAATACTGAAATAAATTTTTGTCTTAAAATAAAAATCGGCTGCCATATTTAATGGCAGCCGATTTTTTATAATATATTACAATAAATTAATACGCTGTGTATTGCTTAATTACTCCTTTACTCAACTCGATTTCGCGCTGAGGTACTGGATGATACTCATGTTTACCGCGTTGGAAAATACGGTTATAACCATCATAAGTAGGCACATTAAGCAAATCGTTAGCCATATTCCACCGAACAATGTCGAAAAACCGATGACCTTCACCTACAAATTCAAGGCGACGCTCATGAACAACATCTTCGAAAGTAACACTTGTGAGAGCCTCGGGTTGTCCGGTATCGCCACACATACGAGCACGTTCACGTACTTTGTTTACATACTCAAGGGCTTTTCCGTTATCACCATTCATTACAGCAGCTTCGGCAGCAATAAGGTACACATCGGAGTAACGAATAAGCGGTACATTGCTTGGCGAAGTATTCCAGTTTGCTGAAGCTTGATCGAGATATTCAGCTGATGAAACTTCCCATTTACGCATAGCAGTATTTGTAACAGCAGCATCGTAGCTAATTTCGTAAAAACCACCACCACGAGGTTGAATTGGCAGACAGTCTTCGCAACCTTCCCAAGAAATAGAAGCACGCAGGCGAGGATCGCCATCATCAAATGCATCTTTTAAATTAGGATGAGGAATTGCCCATCCCCAATACTGAGTATCAGCAGCATTACCTTCGTCGTTAATGTATCGGCGAGCGCCAACCCATTTTGTCAAAGAGTGGCCACGTGCATTATCATATCCAAGGCCTTCTTGCAAACAGCTGATTTCGAAAACTGTTTCGGGCGAGAAGTCACCTTCTGAATAGAAAATATAACTAAAGGCATTTGTTTCAGGCCCACGCCATGTTTCATATGTTTCGCCATCGATACCAACCAATTTGTATTTACCTGAGTTAATAACAGCTTCGGCATATTGGAGAACTTCGCCCCAACGCTCATTCAAACCTTCGTAACGAGGATCTGATCCGGCATAGTGCTTAGCATACGATGATTCGTACAAGTACATGCGAGCAAGCAAAGCCTGTGCTGCTCCTTTAGTTGCACGGGCTTGATCGGCACCCCAGCCTCCGGCTTCGGGAAGTACATCAATTGCTTCTTTCAGATCTTTTTCAATTAAATCGTACACATCGCGTAATGGAGCACGTCCTAACTGAAAATATTCATCAGCACCCATTTGTTTTTCAACCAATGGCACTTCACCAAAAACAATAGTCAAATAAAAGTAATTGATAGCACGAATAAATTTAGCTTCAGCGATACGCTTGTTCAACAAGTCAACATCAGCATCAGGATCAGTTTCGGCAATACCGGGCAATCTTTCGAGAGCAACATTGCAAAACTTAATACCGGCATACAGGGTACCCCACACCTGGTCGTAATATTCGGCAGTTGGGTTAGGAGTAAGACGGTTAATTGCTTCGATATCGGCAACTTCGTTTACATAAGCACCACCTGCTTCAGAATCGTCACTTGCAATTTCGCCAAAAAATGCAATAATGCCACGATCCCATGCACCACGGTTGTTAAACTGTGAATAACATGCAGTAATCGCCTGATCGGCATGTGCCATAGTTTGATAGAACGCAGCACTGTTATCGGCAGCCTGCGGGGTCACATCGAGAAACTCTTCGCTACAGCTTTGGCTAAAAGCCAGCAGAAGAATTATTGTTGTATATTGAAATATTTTTTTCATATGTCTATTATTTTATTTCGATATTAAAAAGTAAGATTTAAACCAAAATAGAACATTTTGGTAACCGGGTATACACCTAAGTCAACACCCATCTCCATATTTTCGGTACTTCCTTCTTCCGGGTTTTTACCGGCAACCTCAGGACTCAAACCTGTATACTTAGTCAAAGTAAATGGGTTGCGTGCACCACCATAAACACGAATTCTTTCGACATTAATTTTTGCAGTAATATCTTCAGGAATTGTATATCCAAGTACAACATTACGCAAACGGAGATACGATCCATCCTCAATAAACCATGGGCGCAGTTTACCGTAGTTATCGGCCGAGTTACGAGGAAGATCGGTATCGTGGTTTGCTTCCATAATAAGAACTTCTTCACCGTTATCGTTTAATGCATAAACATCGTAAGGTACAAAACGGTTAGCAAAATCTTTCTGACGGTTTGTTGGCTCCTGGAAATGGTAAGTATATTGTTTCAAACCGTTAAGGATTTTGTTTCCGTAAGTTCCGTTAAAGAAAGCACTGAAATCAAAACCTTTATACTCGAGGTTGAATGATATACCATAAGTGAATTTAGGTAGCGGGCTTCCAAGAATCACTTTATCATTATCGTCAATAACACCATCTTCGTTTTGGTCTTTATAACGAACATCGCCATAATAAGCCATCGGTTGTGCATATACTTTTTCGTCATTCACCTCAGTATAAGGCTGATCTGTAAATACAAAGTCCATACCTTCACCTTCGTGAGGAGTATCCATTTGGAATAAACCTTCGGTCTCGAAACCATAGAATTGTGAAATTGGAGCACCTTCCATGGTAATGTTTGTACCGCTTAAAGAGTGTACTTTACCGGCAACCATTGAATCGGTAGCCAATGATATTACTTCGTTTTTCACACCCGAAATGTTGAAATTCACTGATCCTTTAAGGTCGCCTTCGCTTTTGCGGGCACCAACAGTAATTTCGTATCCCATGTTACGGATACTACCAATGTTAGCTTCAGGATTTACATCATCGGCCCCCTGATAGAATGTACCTGCAATGCGAGGCAACTCTTGCGACATAAGCATTCCGTCGTTCATTTTGTCGAAAAGGTCGGCAGTAAACGAAATACGGTTATTCAGGAAAGTAAGGTCAACACCAATGTTCGACATAGTTACAGTTTCCCAGTGAATTGCTGGGTTTGCAATTTGCAGTGGTCCTGCACCTATTACACCTGACTCCTGATTAAACACATAACGATATACCTGGGGAGTTTGAATTTGTGCAAGATAAGGAAATCCGGTACGTGCATTGGTACCTGTTTGTCCGTATCCAAAACGCAATTTACCAAAGCTGATAGCGTCAACATTTTCCATAAAACCTTCTTCGGTAAATTTCCAACCTACCGAGAATGATGGGAAAATACCCCAACGGTTATCAGGACCGAAACTGCTTGAACCATCGCGACGGATATTAAATGTCAACAAATATTTTCCGTCGTAATCGTAATTAACACGGCCAAAGTATGCCATAGTAGCACCAATATAACCTGTACCACTTACGTTTTGCTGGTCATCGGAACTGTTTGTCGATTTGTCGAAATACAACATGTTTGGATCGCTGCTGGCCATATCAACACGTACACCATACATATTAAAGCCCCACCATTTGTTGGCTTCCATACCTGCCATAACTGAGAGGTTGTGTGCATCGGCTATTGTTGTATTGTAGTTTAACAAATGTTGCATTGTATACGAAAAACTTCTGTCCAATTGACGAATCAATTTATCGGTATTTCGGTTATTGGTTGTTGTTGCATAATAGGTTCCTTCATATTCTCTCAAATCACCAAAACCTAAAGTCCCTGCAAAACGAGCAGTATAATTAAACCCTTTAAACAAGTTGAGGTTCAAACCAAAGTTTCCGTTAAGATTTACATTTTTCTGAGTACGATCGTACATGTCGAGTGCTACCAAAGGGTTGGTATTACTAAAGAAAGATTCAGACCAATTTCCTTCGCTGTCGTAAGGAGGTACAACAGGATCCATGAGCATAGTAAAATATACAGGATTGTTATAGTATTGATGCCATACCCAGTAAGGTGCACCTTCTTCAACACTATTATTTACACTTACTTTTTGATCTAAAGTAATGCGTTTAGTAAGTTTTTGTTCCGAATTGATCCTGAAAGTAAAGCGCTCGTATCCTGTATTTCTGATAATACCTTCCTGATTTGCATAACTTGCACTAACCATTACTTTAGCAACATCGCTACCACCCGAAACCGAGATATCGTAATTTTCAGTAATACCGGTTTCAAATACTTCATCCTGATAATCATAAGCTATCAAAGTATCAGGTTGCGAAGTAAACATCGAAGGACGTTTCATTTCGTTTTCGAGCCCACGATACTTAGGTAATACTTTTTTATTCCATTCGGTCTCGTGCTGCACTTGCATAAACTCTTGTGCATTCATCATTTCAATTTTATTGATTGATGACTCGATACCACGGTAAACATTTACATTGGTAGTAATTTTACCGGCTTCGCCTTCTTTGGTTGTAATAAGAATTACACCGTTACCACCGGTAGCACCATAAATAGCAGATGACGATGCATCCTTCAACACTTCGATTGAAGCTATATCGTTGGGGTTTACATCGTTCATGCTTCCTCCGGGTATACCATCAATTACAATTAAAGGCTGAGTACCGTTAATTGAACTAATACCACGAATCTGAATGTCAGACTCTTCACCGGGACGCCCTGATTTTGATATAATATGTACACCGGCAGCTTGTCCTTGCATTGCCTGGTCGATGTTAGCAATAGGTACTTTTCTTAAGTTTTCACCCGAAACTGACGAAACAGCACCGGTCAAGTCACTTTTTTTCTGTACACCGTAACCGGTTACAACTACTTCGTCGAGTAAAGCTAAATCTTCTTCCATCACTACATTGAGTGAGGTTTGGCCATCAAGTGCAATTTCTTGCGTTTTATAACCAATTGATGAAAAACGCAATACTGAAGATTCGTTTTTTACAATTAACGAAAATTTACCGTCAAGGTCAGATACTATACCATTGGTAGTACCTTTTTCAACAACTGTAACGCCAAACATTGGCGCATTACTCTCATCAACTATTGAGCCCGATACGTTTACCTGACCGTATGCAGTCGCTGTAAACATGATTACACTCAACAGAAGAACCAAATAACTTAGCGGCTTTCTTAGCCTAAACTTTCTGCTTTTAGTTTCCATTTAGTTAGAATTAGTTAGAAATTTAAAAATTCAGTTATTAATTATCATTCACAAGCCTTCGCTTTTGTGCATTACTTTGCCTTATTTTTTTTAAGCAATTTTAAAACTATAAATTATTAAAAACACAGACTAACATTCAGCAAACAGTTTAAGGGGTTTAAAAAATTTTACCCCTAAATAGATTAATTTTTCTACCTGACACCTCTACTCGCAAGCGACATTATACGCAATTTAGCAGTAGTTCACAACTTATTACCCAACACAGTAATTTGAAACATTTACCCCCCTTAAGCCCCTCTCGTTCTCCTCGCTGGATGATGGGAAAAATAATAGAATGCAACTCATTTTTTTCCTTCAGAATACAAATACACAAATACCATTTTCGATGAATTTTCAGGAACAAAATCACATTGTGTTATCAAACAAAATAAACAACAATCGCATTCATAATTAATAACAAATTATTCACACATTGAAAAATGATTATCGGGCAAATTGTTATTTTACGCAACCAATGCGATATGTATTTTATCATACCTTTGAAACAAATCATAAAACCATAAACACCAGAATAAAATGAAACAAACACTGATAAAAACCCCGTACTTCTGTGTATTTTTTATACTCATCATATCAGGATGTTGCAGCAACATACCCGACACTCAATTCTATCTCACAAAAGAACAAAAAGAAGCCATTCCGTATTCACTCAATCAGAAACAATCATTTGTGACCAACAATGGATTTGAATTTGATATTGTAGTAAGAGAAAAGTCTCAATTTATGAAAGCGGTAAAATTTGCCGAAGAATCGTGCAGCTACGATGAATATGAAACAATCGAAACGACAATTCAATCAATTCATCCTGAGTTAAATATCCTTATAAAATCGTCGGTTCCGTATGAGTTTAACCAAGAAGCATTGTACGATTTATCCATCGAAATAAACAATAAACAATTTATGCCTCAGTGTAACGAAACTGAATATTTAATTTACGATTTCAAAGACACAACCATAAACGGAAAACTGTACCACAACGCTATGGTTTTTGAGCAATGTTACGATTATACAAACAACGGCGACAGCACTGCAATATACTTTGATAAAATACTCTACACCAAGAAAAATGGAATTGAACTCATCACCTTTACAAACACCGATTATTATGAACGCAAACAAAACTAAACACTATTGGCTGTTCAGCATCATGCTGTTAGCCTCATCGTGTTGCATAAATGTAAGCGACAGCTTTAACGAAATATCCGAAGATCAAATCAGATGGATTCCCGATTCGACAATAAGGAGCTTTATTATGGAAAGCGAACATGGAATTAAAGAAAGTTTTGTGTTAAGAACTTACAACGACACAACAATTACACTAACTGATCAGTGCGATTGTAAAACGGTTTTTCGCCAACGAAATTCTGAATATATTTCAACTCTTAACAATTACCACAATTTTGAAATGGAAATCAATTCACTAAATTATGTTCGCATGGACATAGGGATAAACTGGGACCAGCAAGCTTCGTGGAATTTTTCAGAAAACAGAAATATCCCTCATGCCTACACAAGTAACGATTATCCAAATCCTTCGGATATGATTTTTGTCAAAAACAAAACAATCAATGGAACGAAATATCCCGAAGTGCTTGTTTTAAAATTTGCACAAGAAGATATAGACGAAAGCGGCATTACCGAAGCCAATTTTATTCCTAAATACGGTATTGTTTCGTACACAATAAACAACAGTATAAAGTATTACCGAAAGCCCATGCCTTAAATTGCAAAAACCGGATAAGCTCAAATTAACAATCATTTATTTTCTCACTTAAATACAAAAGCCCCGCCATTATAAAATAGCGGGGCTTAAATATCGCGATACGGA
>CAZARW010000064.1:0-16357 GCA_964487645.1 uncultured Prolixibacteraceae bacterium | reverse complement strand
TTAGCAACACCACCCGCATCGACATTTATTTGCCCGAAACGGTCAAAAATGCCGTACTATACGTTTACAACATGCAGGGCGTACAAATCAACTCGTTCGATATTAATGAACGGGGTGCTACCTCTGTTACCATCGAAGGCTATTCATTACAAGCCGGAATGTATCTATATACCCTTATTGCCAACGGCAAAGAAGTGGATACGAAAAAGATGATTTTAAATTGAGTTTTTTTTAACTTAAAAATTATACAATGAAAATAATATTTATAATAACAGCACTATTTCTCATAATCTATTTAGGTGTAAGTGGGCAAACTGAATGGGCTCCAATTGGCGCAGAATGGTATTATTCTGTTCCTGATGATTCAGGTAACCCTCTATTTGATTTCGAAAGGTATGTTTCCAAAAGAGACACTATCATCGAAGGAAAAACTTGCAGAGTTATAGAAAGTCAAAACTTTAAGGAAGTAATGTACATGGAAGATAATAAGGTATATTATAGGTATGGTAATGATTTTAAGCTTATATATGATTTTCATGCTTGTGTTAGTGATACCATAATCTTTGATTTCAAATCATATACTCCAGGTGCCTATGAGGAGGTGGACACAACGTACAAGGTTAAATGTATTGTGCAAACTATTGACACAACTCTTATAGACAGTACAGAAATCAGAACTTACACAACACGCATTTTAAAAAATGATAGTCTCAATCATTTAGTTTGGAATGGTAGTTATGTATACCAAGAAAGAATTGGTTTTTCGCCTCAATTTATGTATGTATTATCACCACCATCATTGGGTTTTATGCATAATTTGCGATGCTATAAAGATGATGATATAAACTTTACAAATGATTGGTGGATAAATGCAAGCCAAGAAAAAGATTGTGATTACACACTGACTAATTCTGCTATTGAAAACAACTTAATCAATGAGGAACTAATATTTTTCCCTAATCCGGTAAGCAACGAAATTATTGTAAAAATTCCGTGGCAAAAAAGAAATGAAAACTATCGGATTTCTATTTATGATAACAATGGGCAAAATGTTCAAAATTCAACGCTTCATAATGATCAGCAAACAATTGATTTAACAGGATTACCCAAAGGTGTTTATTATATATCATTAATTACTTGTGATTTGTTTTATAAACCCTTTAAAATAATTAAATTATGAAGAAATCCTTATCGTTATTTATACTCTTAACAGTAAATTTCTTTTTGTTTGGGCAGGATTTTGCTTTAAAGGTAAAACTACACCCGAATGAAAAGTTAAGATCTAATAATTACTCAATTAATTCTGAAGAGAAGTTGAGTAAAGTGAATAAAAAGTTTAAAAGTAATGGGCTTGTAGCTTGTTATCCTAATGCTAAAAACCCAGAACATTGCAATGTACTATACAATTAAGGGTAAAGGCCAAAAAAATGAAGTCGTTCAAGAACTAATGGATCTTGGTATATTTGAAGCTGTTGTTGAGGAAGATACATTTAAAATTGCTCTTTGTCCAAATCCAGAGCCACCGGTAAATGATACTTGGATTGCACAAGGATGGGCAAACAACTATGCCATGGAGCTTATTGAAGCTAATTGTGCGTGGTCAATCAGTAAAGGCAGTTCAAATATTTACATTGGTATTGCTGATACAGAATTTGAAGAAACACATGATGACTTGGAAAATCAAATCACTAATTTGGATGGTCAGTCATCCAATAATCATCCTCACGGCACCTATGTGTCAGGTTTAGCAGCACCTGAGACAAATAATAATATTGGTATATCCGGTATAGGTTATAATTCTTCAATTGCTGCACATCGGATTCCTCATTCATCAGGTGGTATAGCTTCGTCTGAAGATATTCGCAATGCAATATGGAATTTATATCAGGATGGCAGAAAAATTATTAATGTTAGTTGGACTGGTACAGGATTATATGTTGCAGCTGCACAAGAGATCGTTGATAATGGTACTGTATTGGTTTTAGCAGCAGGTAATAATGCTAATGATGAAAATCATAAAACTATAGCAGATATTCCCGGAATAATACTTGTTAGTAGTGTAGATGCAAATAATGAATTTGGTCCAACCGGTCATGCAAGAAATCAATGGGTTGATATATGTGCCCCGGGCGTTAATGTTACAACTACCTACCCAAATAACACATACGGTGGAGTTTGGGGAACTTCAGGTGCAGCACCTCAAGTAGCAGGTACTATTGCTTTAATGCTAGAAGTAAACCCGTGTTTAACGCCTGAAGAGATAGAGCTTTTAATAGAACAAACCACTGATCCAATTGCAGATACAGCTCAATATTCAGGACTATTTGGTGCAGGTAGATTAAATTCTTATCAAGCGGTTATGGCGGCAGGAATAAGAGATTACAGCAATACAACATTATTTGGAAATAAAAACTTAAATGCCGGTTATGGTTTTAATCTCAATAATGTTTCAATAGGCAATAGCTCCAATATCAACCTTGATGCTCGTAAAGAAGTCAATATAAATGGTACGTTTGAAGTTCCTTTAGGCAGTACTTTTTCTATTGATATTGATTCAAGTGTACAAACGAATTGTCAATAGTAATATTAATATTTTTTTTTACTTGTGCATGATTACAAAACCTATATGTATGTACATCCCGTGAAACCTGTTATTGTACAAATTTTTTCGTGTGGTTTATTGTAGTCTAAGTTTTTTTTAAGCCATTAAGCGCAGCCGATATGAAATTTGTTCGTTTGGAGGAGCTTAAGCGAACTAAAACGATTACAAATGCATAATCGGTATACCGCTACACCCTTATTGCCAACGGCAAAGAGGTAGATACGAAAAAGATGATTTTAACGAAATAATTACTTTGCGATGTATAAACTAATAATTTCCATAGTATTTGTTCTTGTTGTTTCATCTCAACTTTTTGCTCAGGAATACGAATATGTTCCATTCCCTGATTCTGGAGCAGTTTGGAGCGAGATGTACACTTCTGAAGAAACAATGGATGTTTATGAAAACTTTGCCCTATCGGGTAAAGACACAATTATTAATGATATTTACTACAAAAAGCTTTACATTTTTTACGACAAGACCTTCGATAAAAACCAGGCAAAATGTATTGGTGGGATTCGTGAAGATGAAAACAAAAGGATCTATTCTAAAGGAGATACGGTTATCCATAATGACAAACCTTTTTGGTTAGCAGAACCTCCACTTGATGAAATGTTGTTATATGATTTCTCTCTTGAAATTGGAGATACTATTAAAAATGGAAATTCTCATGATGAAATTGTTGTTATGGATATTGATACCATTCTGTTTGGGAATACATTAAGAAAGGTTTTCAAACTAAGCCACCATGTTGAGTGGATTGAGGGAATTGGTAATACAAGAGGATTACTTTATTCATCGGGTGACATTGCTATAGGTGGTTCTAATGGCTATTTAATCTGCTTTATCCAAAACGATTCAGTACTTTACCACAACGATTACTACGACAATTGTTTTCCGCCCCTTCTCAATATTGATAACATATATTCAAATATTGATATTACAGTCTTCTCCAAACGAGAAGAGAAATTGATCTGCTTCAAATGGAGAAACTGCAAAATTAATAGGATTGAACTTTTTAATGTTCAGGGAGTATTAATTGATGTAATAAATTTAAGCAACAATTCGATCGAAGCAAATTACCCAACAAATCGGATGCAATCGGGTGTTTACATTTATAGGGCAAACAATTCAAATGGGTATGTACAATCCGGGAGATTTGTTGTGCAATAAATTTTATATTTCTTGCTCTTCCTCGTTACGCTTATTCCTCATTTCCTGCACGTATTCGCTCGGTGTTTTTCCAAATTCTTTGCTGAAACATTTACTAAAATATTTAGGGTCGTTAAATCCTACAAGATAGGCAACTTCGGCTATCTGGAAATTGTCTTTTTCTAAAATCTGAGCTGCACGCTTAAGTCTGTACGTTTTTACAAACTCGACCAACGACATGCCTGTAAGTTGTTTCACTTTTTTAAGCACAGTTGAGTGGCTTTGGTTCATTCGTTCAACCATTGCCGACACATCAAACCCCGATTCGGAGAGGTGTTCGTCGATAATATCGTTGAGTTTTGTTAAAAACTTTTCATCGGCCGACGAAATATTGATGTTGCTGGGTTTTAAGAATATTTGTTTGCTGAAAATATCCGATAAGGTTTTTCGATTATGAATTAACTGGTGAATTTGCGATTTAAGAATTTCAATTTTGAAGGGTTTGGTAACATACATATCGGCACCGCTTTTATATCCTTCAATTTTGTTTTCGTCGGCAGCTCTGGCAGTGAGCAACACTATGGGGATATGCTGCGTAGTTTCGTTGTTTTTTATTGTTTGACACAGTTCGTATCCATTTGCTTCGGGCATCATAATATCCGAAATTATCAAGTCGGGAATAATTTCGAGTGCGGCTTCAATTCCTTTTTTGCCGTTATTTGCTGTATGTACCGAGTAATTATCGGACAGAGTATTTTTAATGTATTCGCACAAATCTTTATCGTCTTCAACCAACAATATTTTCGTCATATTGTCATTTTGAATATCCGGTATAATTTCGGCATGGTCATTTTTTTGACTTTGCTTATGCAAATTTTCAAGTTTGCTTGTAGTATTGTCGTTTTCAGTTTCGGTTTTAATTTTATTTACATGTTCCGATCCTTCGGGCAGCAAAATTTTAAAGGTAGTTCCTTCGCCGGGTTTGCTCTTAATGTCAATTTTTCCGTTATGCAAATCAATGTATTCTTTTACTATCGATAGCCCTATACCCGATCCGGCTTTTTCGTGTGAGTATTCGTTTTTGCTTTGATAAAAGCGATGAAAAATTTTCTCTATATCGTCGGGAGCAATGCCAATGCCGGTATCACATATTTCGATACTATACCACTGTTTATGTTCCGAATTTCGTTTTTTCCGGATTTTATTGATACGTTTTTTCTGGTCTTTTTCTTTTGATATTTTGATTACAATTGAGCCTTTTGATGGTGTAAATTTGTAAGCATTTGAAATTACATTATAAAATGCTGTAGTAATTAACTCGGTATCAATCCATATTTTTTCGTCGGGATCAATTTCAGACTGAAAGCTTAGTGTGATTTCTTTGTTTAAGGCTTTTTGTAAAAAGAAACTAATAATTTCTTTGGTAAATTGTACCAGATTAACTTCGGAATAGCTGGCCTCAATACCTTCTTTATCAATTTTACGCAATTGCAGCAATTGGTTTGTGAGGTGCAGTAAGCGGTTTACATTTTTTGCAACCAGTTTGAGGTTATTACGCGATTTTTCGTCAATCGATTTGCTGTTAATTACCTCCTCGAGAGGGTTGCTGATAAGGGTTAAAGGAGTTCTGATTTCGTGCGAAATGTTAGTAAAAAAACGCATCTTTGCTTCGGTGTTCTCAATTAGATTGTTGCGTTCAATATGTTCAATCTGGAGTTTGTTTTTCTCGGCAACTCCAATAAGAGTATATCGTCTGAAAAGGAGCAGCCCAAGAATAAAAATCAGGGCATAAACTGCATACGACCAATTCGATCTCCAGTAAGGTGGTTGCACAACAATATCAAGCTGACGAATTTCGTTGTTCCAGTAACCATCGTTGTTGGTTGATTTTACCTGGAAAGTGTATTCGCCTTCCCACAGGTTAGTATACGAAACCGAGTGCTCATCTCCCGGCAGATAACGCCACTCATCATTAAAGCCAAGCAAACGGTATGCATAAGTTACTCCTTCGAGGTTATTAAAATGTTGAGCAGTAAAATCAATCGAAAAATCTTTGTGTTTATGGTGAAGTGTTATTTTTTGGGTTTTCGATATGTCGTTGGTAAGAATCACTTTCCCTTTAATTTTTTCGAATGGTTTAATGGGGGTGTCGCCAACTTTTAAGTTCGAAATAACGATATCAAGTGGTCGTAAATCGGGGTTTATATCCGAGGGATTAAAGAACGACAAGCCATTTATACCCCCAAAAAATAATTGATTGTTTGGCGATGCGTAAAAAGCATTTGAGTGAAATTCGTTGCTTTGTAAACCATCGTTTGAGTTAAAATTCTGAAATTTTTTGGTGCTTTTGTCAAATTTCGATAATCCTTTAGTTGTGCTAATCCAAAGGTTTCCATAATCGTCTTCGAGAATTCCGTAAATTAAGTTTGCCGGTAAACCATCAGCTTCGGTGTAGGTTGTAAAGTTAGCACGTCCCTTGTAAAGTTCGTTTTCTGCATTTTGATTCGAATAGATATCGAGTTTCATAAGGCCTCCACCTGTTCCAATCCATAAAACATCTTCTTTGTCTTGCAATATGCAATACACATCGTTATGTAAAAAGTTGTCGTTTTTTTCAAACGACACAAAATTATTGTAGCCTTGTTTAATAGATTTTATTGGAATAACATTTAGCCCGCGCCCTTTTGTGCCAACCCATAAATTGCCTTGGTTGTCGTCAAAAACCGAAAGGATTATATCGCCGCTTATCGATCGCGAATCGGCCGGATTATTCGTAAAGTATTTCATCGTATCGCCTTCGCGTTCAATATAAATTAAACCTTTACCCCATGTGCCAATCCAGTTGCCACCTTGCCGATCGTGGTGTAGCGCAAAAGCGAACGAACCTGTATAATACGATTTAAACCCTCGTGAGGCCTTGTATGTAACCAGGTTATTCGATGCTGTGCCAATCCACAAAACATTATCCTGATCGAGCGATAAGGAGATAATTTCGCTCGAAGTAACATTCTTTTCGGTTGGTATTTGGTTAAAATGTGTAGTTGTTATGGTATTGTCGGGATTAAATTGCAGATAATCGAGGCCGTTATACGCGGTACCCACCCACAAAATATTGTTTTTGCCTGTAATTGCTGTAACCAGGTTCGAAGTAAGGCTGCGGCCGGTAACGGTATTGTTCTCAAGGTGGTTAAAACGCTTGCGGTATAGGTCGAGGGTTACAACACCCCGGCTTTCGGTACCCATCCAGAGTATCCCCGATTTGTCAATCATCATCGAGTTAATAATATTGTCGCCAATACGATTCGAAAACGAAGTATTGTTTGAATAATTTTCAATTTTGTTATCGCCAACAATTTTAATAACTCCGGCTCCCCGGGTCCCTGCCCATATATTTCCTTCAAAATCGCAAATAATGCTTTCGACCCATTTTGTCGATAAGTTGTTCCATTTGCGGTTACTTTCGAGCATGTTTTTTTTGTCAATAATCGTATTGTTTTCAATTGTCAGTTTTAGTAATCCTTCGGATGTGGCAGCCCAAATGTTGTTTTCAAAATCGCTTACCATTGCATTGATTTTGGCTTTATTGTGGATGCCTATATCAATTTGAGTAAACGATAAATCGCGAAGTTTGAACATAAATAAGCCTTGAAATGTGCCAATCAAAAACATATCGGTGCTTAATTGTTTAATACTTACAACCGAAATAATTGACGAGTTAAATGGGATAAGTTTTTCGTTTGAATCGAGATAAACCGAGTTTTTTGAGTAGTTTGTAAACTGGTAGTTAAATTCCGATTGGCTGTCGGGAATTCCTCTAAAAAGCCCTTCACTTGTACCAACCCATATTGTTCCATCGGGGCATTGGTGCAGCGATGTTACTGTCCCGTCGGGGGTTTTCATTTGCGCGTACCGAATAAATTTATTCTGGCTTTTTACGTAGTAATTCAGTCCTCCACCACGTGTACCTATAAACATATTTCCCAGAGTATCGCTTTGTAAAAAAATGATTTCGTTGTTGCTAATCGAGAACGCATTGTCAGGCGAATTTTTATATGTAAAGAAATTGTAGCCGTCAAATTTGTTTAGTCCGTCTTTAGTCCCTAACCATATAAAACCATCCGAATCCTGAGCTATTGAAAGCACCGACGACTGCGAGAGCCCCTCGTGAGTCGAAAATGTATTGAACCGAAGGTTCGAGTATTGTTCAATATTGTTTGCTTGTACTAATTGCGATAATGCAGTAAGAACCAACACCCCAATAATTGATATAATTTGCTTCATAGCTTGTTTCTTTTTTGTATTATTGTAGTTCACTAAAATGCTTTTGAGGGGCATTTGTGGTGTGTTTATTATTTTTTGAAACAAAAATAGAAAAGTAAGTGCAACCGATTGCATTTATTTTTTCTTATTCATTATCTTTGTCCATTATTTTACATTTAACTCTTCAAATATATTGAAAAAAGAAGCAACTATATACGATATTGCTAAAGAATTGAACCTGTCGGCATCAACAGTAAGCAGGGCTTTAAAAAATAACAAGGTAATCAATGTAAATACCCGAGAGCGTGTTATGCAGTGTGCCGAAAACATGGGTTACCGCAGCAATGCTTTTGCCAGCAATTTACGTACACAGCGTACAAATACAATTGGCATTATTGTTCCACGACTCGACAGCAATTTTATGTCGGCATGCCTGGCTGGTATGGAAGAGGTTGCTAACGAAAAAGGGTACAATGTAATTATCAGCCAGTCGCACGAATCGGTTAAAAAAGAAGAGCAAAATACCACAACCATGTTCAATAATCGGGTCGACGGGCTTATTGCTTCGTTAACTGTTGAGGATAGCGATTTGCATTATTTTGAGCGGTTTTACAAAAAAAATGTACCCGTAGTATTTTTCGATCGTATTCCTACCGATACATGCAAAATGTGCTTTGTTATCGATAATGTTAAGTTGGCAATGCAGGCTACTCAACATTTAATTGACCAGCAATGCAACAATATTGCTCATGTAACCATCAAATCAAATTCAAACGTTTATCGCGACAGAATAGCCGGATTCGAAAAGGCATTGAGTAAGTGTTCCAATTGTACCGGAGAAGTTCTTTATATCGAGAATTTGTCGCTCGATAGTGGACGTAAAATTGCACGGGAGCTTGTTAAAAACAAAAAAGATTTTGATGGAGTATTTGTTGCCAACGATATGGCAGCTGCCGGGTGTATTATCGAATTACAAAAGCTTGGCCTCAATGTACCTCACGATGTTGCCGTGGTAGGTTTTAATAACGACCCTGTAGCAACTATTGTTTCTCCGGCTCTTACCTCAGTGAATTATCCGGGTAAACAAGCCGGAATTTTAGCTGCTCAAAAGTTGATTGCCATTCTCGACCAAAACGATAACTCGCAACAACCAAACAAAGTAATACTCGGCGGTGAGCTTATTGTCAGAGAATCGTCGCTCAAAAATGCAAACACTAAATAAGGTGTATTCAATCAGCTTTTTTTCAATATAAAATATCACGATCTTTAAAACATGAAAACAAAATATATGCATATGAAAATAATCAGAAAAATATTTGTCGTTTTATTTGTAGCTCTTTTGGTAGCACAAACGGCAACAGCCGAAGATGGTTATGATTTGTGGCTCAGATACAAGGCCATTAACGATACCGAAGTTCAAAATTTGTTAAAAAAACAATTTGCTACGGTGTATGTTGCCGGAAACTCACAAACTGCCCATATTATTAAAAAAGAACTTACTCGTGCAATGCAGGGAATGTTAAGTTTTGATATTGAGTTTGTTGATGAGGTACAAAAATCATCGCTTGTAATTGGCACACCGGCTAATTCAACAGCAATTGCTAACTTATCGCTTATCGAAAAACTCGAGGCACTGAGCAACGACGGGTATGTTATAAACAACAAAATCCCCGGGGGAAACAATATCTTATATCTTGTATCAAAAACCGATGTTGGAGCCTTGTATGCAACGTTTCATTTACTGAGGCTTGTGCAAAGCAATAGTCCGATAAACAATCTTGATATCGAAGAAAGTCCTTCGCATATGCACAGAGTTCTTAATCACTGGGACAATCTGAGCCGCACTGTAGAACGTGGTTTTGCAGGGTTTTCGATTTGGGACTGGCATAAACTTCCTCGGTACATTTATCCTCGTTACGAAGATTATGCCCGGGCAAATGCTTCGCTTGGAATAAACGGTACTGTGCTTACAAACGTAAATGCCAACGCATTGGTACTTACCGATACGTATATCGAAAAAGCTGCTGCTTTAGCCGATGTGTTCAGACCATACGGAATTCGTGTATATCTTACAGCACGCTTTAGTGCTCCTATCGAAATTGGAGGCCTCGATACTGCTGATCCACTGGATGAAGATGTACGGAAATTCTGGAAAGAAACGGCTGCCCGTATTTATGATAAAATCCCCGATTTTGGTGGATTTTTGGTTAAAGCCGATTCGGAAGGACAACCCGGGCCACACAATTACAAACGTACCCATGCCGACGGAGCAAATATGCTGGCCGAAGCCCTTGAACCTTATGGCGGGCTTGTTATGTGGCGTGCTTTTGTTTACAGCCACGAAGTGCCTGTTGACAGAGCATTGCAGGCTTACAACGAATTTGTGCCTCTTGATGGTAAATTTAAAGATAATGTATTGGTTCAGGTAAAAAATGGCCCAATCGATTTTCAGCCCCGCGAACCTTACCATCCATTGTTTGGAGCTATGCCAAATACTCCGCTTATGATGGAATTTCAGATTACCCAGGAATATTTAGGCCATGCAACACATCTTACATACCTGGCACCACTTTACAAAGAAGTATTCGATACCGATACCCACATTCAGGGTAAAGGATCAACTGTGGCTAAAGTGCTCGATGGATCATTGCATAACTATCCGGTAACTGCTATTGCCGGTGTGGCAAATATTGGCACCGACCGCAATTGGACCGGACATTTGTTTGGCCAGGCTAACTGGTATGCATACGGAAGGCTTGCCTGGGATAATTCTCTTGAATCGGAAAAAATTGCCGGGGAGTGGACTAAGCTTACTTTTGGTACAAATCAGAATCTTGTTGATCCGATAGTTGATATGATGATGGCTTCGCGCGAAATGGCTGTGAGCTATCGTACTCCAATAGGTTTGCATCATATAATGGCCGAAAGCCATCACTACGGACCCGGCCCCTGGGTTACAGGGCGCCGCCCCGACTGGACGGCAGTATACTATCACCAGGCTTCCGAAAACGGAGTGGGTTTCGATCGTACCACATCGGGGAGTAATGCTGTGAGCCAGTATCCCGAACATGTAAAAAATACTTACAACAATACCCAAACCTGCCCCGAAGAATTGTTGCTTTGGTTTCATCATTTGCCTTGGGATTATACAATGAAATCGGGGCGTACTTTATGGGACGAAATGGTTTATAAATACTACACCGGCGCCGATTCGGTTGTTTGGATGCAACAACAATGGAATTCTGTCGAAAAATATATCGACTCTGAGCGTTTTGATCATGTAAACCAATTGCTCGAAATGCAGCGACAAGATGCCATTGAGTGGAGAAACTCTTGTGTGCTTTATTTTAAACAGTTTTCGAATATGCCAATCGGAAATCAATATCAAAAACCCGAGCATCCTTTAGAGTATTATCAAAACAAAAAACGCATGTTTGTTCCGGGTATTAATTGGTAAAATTCTCTCTTGCTGTTTGTTTTGGCTTGTAAATCAATTATTATTTGCCATTGCATTATTGCGATGTTGTGGTAAGCTAAAAATAAATGCGTTTACATGCTATTGTGTTTTAGTGGATTTTTTTTTGATCAGGGCAATAAACAAAACGTACAGATAATTGGTTAAGTTACTTAGTTTAAGGTTTTAAAATGAGTGATTTACATGCCTGTTAATTCATCTGTGTTTTGAAGAATATTGAAAGAATTTCCCCCCGAATAAAAATTTAATAAATATAAAAATATGAGTTATTTAGATCAGTTTTTTGGATTGGAAGGCAAAGTTGCCGTTATTACCGGAGGTGGTGGTGTACTGGCGTCCGAAATTGGGAGTGGCTTATCGCAGGCCGGAGTGAAAATTGTTTTTCTCGATATTAACGAGCAGGCAGCACAAGAAGCAGCCGAACGAATAAATCAAAAAGGCGGCGATTCTATCGGCCTAAAAACTAACGCACTCGACCTCGATGCATTAAAAGCTACGCGCGATCAGGTGTTGGCAAAATACAAAAGGGTTGATATTTTGCTTAATGCAGCCGGTGGAAACATGCCGGGTGCTACTATTAATCCCGAGCAAACCGTTTTCGATTTAGATATTAGTGATTTAGATAAGGTAACCAGCCTCAATTTTAACGGAACAGTGTTGCCTTCGATGGTGTTTGGTGAGGTAATGGCAAATCAAAAATCAGGAAATATCATAAATTTCTCGTCAATGGCTGCAATGCAGTCGATTACCCGTGTTTTAGGATACTCAACAGCAAAAGCTGCTGTATCAAACTTTACAGCATGGATGGCTATGGAAATGGCTATGAAATTTGGAGGTGCTATTCGGGTAAACGCTATTGCCCCGGGATTTTTTATCGGAAACCAAAACCGTGCCTTGCTTACAAACCCCGATGGTAGCTATACCGATCGTGGAAATAAAGTAATTAATAAAACTCCTATGGGACGTTTTGGCGAAGCTCGCGAACTGATTGGTGCCATTTTATTTTTGGCCAGCGATAAAGCTGCTTCGTTTGTTACAGGTGTAGTGCTTCCTATCGATGGGGGATTTAGTACCTTTAGCGGTGTATAACATCCCAAACCCCTTCCGGGGAGGGGATTAGTAACGACCAAACTTGGAGGATAGAGCGTTAAATAACGATAAAAGCAAAAGCATAATTATATGAACAAGAGCAACAATAATTCAACTCGACAAAAGTTCCCTTTCGAAGCGAAGCGGAGTCCCGAGAATCGCGAAGGGGATTTAGAGCTTAACTTCAACAATAATGCAGATAATCCCTTCCCCTACAGTGAACCGGGGAGGGTTTCTTTCCTTTATTCGTGGAGGTGGTTTGGCCCAAACGACCGGATTACATTAAGTCAGATAAGGCAGGCCGGTGCAAGCGGTATAGTAAATGCACTGCACCAAATACCTGTGGGCGATGTGTGGACTACTGAGGCCATACTCGAGCGTAAAAAAATGATTGAAGATGCCGGATTATCGTGGGCTGTGGTCGAAAGTTTGCCTGTAAGCGAAGACATAAAAAAGAAAAGCGGAAAGTACTTGCAACACATCGAAAACTATAAAATCTCGTTGCGTAATTTGGCTCAGTGTGGCATTAAAACCGTGTGTTACAATTTTATGCCTATACTCGATTGGTCGCGTACAAATCTGAAACATTATTTAAGCGATGGTACATACACGTCGGGCTTCCATCTGCACATTTTTGCTGCGTTCGATTTGTTCATCCTTCAGCGCGATGGAGCCAAAAACGATTATCCTGATGATGTGGTAAAAAAAGCCCAGGAATATTTATACAATCTTCCAACGGATAAAGTTCAGGAATTACAGGATACGATTCTTTATGGTTTGCCCGGATCGATGGAAACTTATACCCCCGAAGCGTTTAAAGCCATGCTGAAAAGCTATCAGGGTATTGACCGGAAAACCTTGAAAAGCCATTTAAGTTACTTTTTAAATCAGGTGGTGCCTGTAGCCGAAGAGCTCGATATTAAAATGGCAGTTCACCCCGACGATCCGCCATGGAACCTGCTTGGATTACCACGTATTGTTAGTACTTGCGACGATTTGAAAGAGATTGTAGCAATGGTTGATTCGCCTTCGAATGGTATTACTTTGTGTACCGGGTCATTGGGAGTAGGGCATTTTAATAACCTTACCCAAATAGCTAAAAAGCTCGCTCCCCACATTCATTTCGTGCATTTGCGTAATGTTATCCGCGATAGCGGCCTTAACTTTCAGGAAGAAAGTTTATTTAATGGAGATGTGGATATGATTGGTGTTGTTAAAGTGTTAATTAACGAAATGATGCAAAGAAATAAAACAACAGGTAAGCCTGTAGTTTTGCCTTTACGCCCCGATCATGGCCACCAAATACTCGACGATGTGGGTAAAGAGAATTATCCGGGTTACAGTCTGTACGGACGTATGAAAAATCTGGCTGAGATTAAAGGGCTTACACTGGGAGTAATGCATATGATGAACGAGTAAGCTGCTGCCTGCTCTGGTTTGTTTTATAATTCAATATACATGCGTAAATTATTGAGTATTGTGCTTATTGTTTGTTGTTTTACCGGCTGTGTTATTATACGCAACCAACAATCGGCAAAACTATATCCAAAGTCAAAAAAGCAGGGCGAAATTGTTATGCACCGATACTATCGTTTGGCATATTCCGAAACCTACGAAGGAGCTTTGTGGGTTCAATACCGGTTAAATTCAGCTAATATTAGTGGAAAGGCGCAACGAAAAGACAATTTCAGAATCGATCCTAAAGTAAGTACCGGATCGGCTTTACCCGATGATTACAAGGGCTCGGGATACGATAGGGGGCATCTTTGTCCGGCGGCTTCTATGTCGCATAACCAGTTGGCAATGGACGAAACTTTTTTTATGTCGAACATGGCACCACAAGTACCGGCATTAAATCGTGGCCGTTGGAAAACCCTCGAGGAACATGAGCGTGAATGGACAATGCAATATAATGAAATGCATGTGGTTACAGGTCCGGTGTATCGGCAAATTATCGAAACTATAGGTGAGAGTAATGTGGCTGTACCCGCTCAATACTACAAAATAGTATGGAATGGTGCCGATCGGATTATTGCCTTTTTAATGTCAAATAAAAAATGCGAAAATGATTTAAAAGAATATGCCGTACCGGTCGATTCGGTTGAAATGCTTACCGGATTCGATTTTTTTAGTATCATGCCCAATAAAATCGAAACTGTGATTGAATCTACTGTCGATCTGGATTATTGGTTTCCGGAAAATTAGCTCTGAATATTTTCTGTATTGCACTCTTATTTATTAATCATTATAAGTGCAAGGATATTGAATATTTCAAGACTTACATAATTGATATAACTAAGCAGTTGCTTTTTTATATTTATCTTGATTGTTGGTCACTTATATTGATTAAAAAGCAGAGCCATTACTTTCCCCACCAGCTGTACCACTTTTGGGCATCAACATTTTCGAACGGGCTTTTGGCAACATTTGTATCCACGGTAGTATTGCCCAACAGAAATTTTTCGATGAATGCTTCTACCTCGGGGTATTGGCTTTCGGGAAGACGGCAATGCATGTGTCCTGCTACAATCGAAAAGCCAAACCTGTCGGCAATGCCAAAGCTTTTCCATACCTCGCGAGCTGCCATACACGACACATAGCCCGATTCATCGGCTAACCATTCGTAATCGGGGTTGCCAAGTACTAATAAAGCACGCGGGACAACCATGGCCATCAGCTCGTGATGATCGTGCGGCAAACGGGCTACATTTTCTTCGGCAAAGGCTTTCATCGACTCAATAAACCAGGCATAATTTGTTCGCCCAAGTGTTTCTACATTCCCCAATGTTTCGGAAACGCGCCAGGCAGCTGCACCTCCGCCACCCGGTTCCTGTGCTATGGTTAGCGCAATGCGCTCGTCGAAAGCACCTGCAAACAATGCCATTTTTCCGGCATACGAACAACCCGAAACCGCAAGGTGTTTTAAATCGATAGGCAATTCGTTGTTTGTCAACTCCAATCCATCAATCAAACGGCTAACGCCCCACGACCAGGCACTGTATGCGCCAATGTATTCCAATTCGGGGTAAAGCTTATTAATGGGCTCGTTGCCGCGTGTTTGTGTGTGCGACATTACCTGAGCCGACCGAAATCCAATAATTGCCACATTGCGGTCGGTAAACAAATTGTTGGGCAATGTGAGCATATCCATGGCAATTACTGCTGGAAAAGGCCCCTCACCTTCGGGCAACTTAAGGGTTGATGTTAAGGTAAGGGTTTCACCATTATGTGTAATAAGCACTCTTAATGTATCGTTACTAAAATTCGCACTGATTGAATCGGGACGAACAGGCTTAGTGCCAATTTCGTAATGCTCTATTTCGGCTTTAATTTCTGCACGTCTGCAAGCCCAGGCCTTAAACGTTGTGTCGCGTTTGCTTCCATCGGAACTCAAAAACGGATCGGGCAAAAGCTCAACAAGCGGCAATTGATCGAATGAAGGCAATGGGGGTTTTGGACAATCAACACCAGTGTTTTCTACGTCGTAAACTAAGGGGATTGCTTTGTTGTTGGTGCACGATGTTGAAAATATAATCAACAAGATGTATAAACCAATTGACTGAAAATTAAATGATCTAATCATACTATTCGGTTTAAATATAGAATCAAAGATAAAAAAAACGCTCAGGTACTGAATAAAACTGCTGAATAATTAGCCACCGTTTATATACTGCTCACCTTGAACAAAGGTGCAAATTCCAAACGCTGTTCCGGAATAAAGCCTGTTTGCCTTTAGAAAATCAGGGTAGATTGATTGAATCAATAATATTTTGCTATTG
>CAZARW010000063.1:0-16990 GCA_964487645.1 uncultured Prolixibacteraceae bacterium | reverse complement strand
GAGCAGGCTCTCCCAAGGAGGGGCTTTGGGGAACTACCAGATTTGGAGGTTTGAGCATTGAAATCTGTATTTAATAAAATAAAAGAACGTAAATAACAAATATGCACTGCAGCAAAAGTCCCCCTAACTTTGTGTCATATGGCATAAAGTCAGGGGGCTTCGTGAACTACCAAAAATGCCTTTAACCCCTACCTCACGCCTTTGTATTGTTTTAATCTTAGGCAGTTTAGGCAGTTTTGAAATTTCGCACCTCATACGAATACTTCTGGGAGTTATAGAGGTTATTAAAAGTATACCAACTCATATGTTTATTAAGAAATCCTTCACATCCTCATTAATATTCGCAGAAAGCCGACTAATAAATGATAATTTGAATTTTCAATATTCTTTTTTTGAAAAATAACTGATACTCCATATGAAAATAATTAAGCAAGCAATAACCGACAGTATTGAGCCTTCAAACCCAAAATCGCCACCATTTAACAAGTTCGCCTTTGGATATGAAATTTTAATTAAAGAATAGCTATTTTGACCACTTACATTAAAGCCTAAATGAGTCTGAAAAAAGTTCCAGCTAAAATGAAGTGATATTGGGAACCAAAGATTTTTAGTAAAAGTATATGAAACACCTAAAGCCAAACCGGATAGAAAGAGAGTTAACAATGACAGCCAGGTTAAATTCGGATTAATTGCATGCATAAGTACAAATATGAAAGACGAAACAATAAGAGCAGTATATTTATTGAATGAATACAAAAGGTTTTTTAATATATATCCCCTAAAAAGGATTTCTTCGCTAAAAGCAACACACCCAAAAAGTAAAACCGACATAACCATCATTTTCGGATTAAATTGGACGTTTATTATCTCAATTTGCTCCAAAAGTAAAAGAACAAGCCACCCTCCTCCAACTAAAAGGAGTGCAATTAACAATGCATGAGCTATATCCGAAAACTTGTGCTTTATGCTAAAGCCAATTAGTTTCAAATTTTCCTTATCAATAAATTTCACAAACAAAAAAACAATAAGAATTGTCCCCATACCATTAAAAACAGATATAACAGTATCCTGCAATAAAGTAGTATGACAATCGGCATTTACTAACGGAGCTTTGCTTATTATAATCCCTAAAAACTGGAAAATTCCCACAATAAGAAAATATGGTAAAATGAATAACAATATTCTTTGCCAGCCTTTAATCTTCATATTTTAAGTATTTAGTGTATCTCATCTTACATTATTCATTAAAACAAATATTTAAACAATTCAATGATTGGCTAAACAAAATAGATTTTTTAAACCACAATTTCAACATCATTCTTACAGAAAAAAAGGCTACCCCAAAAGGCAGCCTTAAGACAATACATTCAATTATGAAAAATCTATAAACTCAACTTATACAAGGCATAACTTATAGGCGGCATTTCAACCGAGTAGCTTTCGCTTTCGTTTTCGCTTTCGATATTTAGCTCATCACCTATCAGCAATTCAAAATTCTCGACATTCATATTAAGGTTAAACTGTGCGCTTTCGGTACGATCGGCCGGGTTGTACAAACACAAAATAATTTCGTTGTTGTTTGCCCGTGCGTATATAAACGGATAGGTTTTTTCGGCAGCATACACGGGTACAAACTCGGCATAAGCTTTTAAAGCAGGCTCCGAAGTTTTTAGGTCAACCAGTTTGCGAAATTTATTTAGCAACGATTGTGGGTCGTTTTCTTGTGCTGCTACAGTTGGCGCATCGTCTGCCTGATCGACCGGTAAATATAAATTTTCAGGGTTTCCGGTTGAAAAGCCCAGATTTTTGCCCGGTGCCCACTGCATAGGCGTACGCCCACCCGAACGCGGCGGATAAGCCCCTTCAACATTGGGATTTCCATACTGCTGGCGCATGCCAATTTCGTTGCCATAATACACAAACGGAACGCCCGGCATGGTCATTCCAAATGCATAAATCATTTCCAGTTCTTTGTCGGTTCGTTTTACATTTATGCGGGCATTATCGTGATTTCCCAGCGGAAGGTTGATATAGCCTTTATCCTTAGTTGCCAGGTACTGTTCCATATAACTGTCGAGAAAAGCCTGAATATTGCCCAAGCCCTGACGGTCGAAAAAGCTGTGTCCCTCGGAAACGCCGTTCAAAATACGCCAGCTTTCCTTTTGCACCAAATCGTTATATCCTTCGAACCAGTGAAAAAAGTCGGCATGAAAAGCATTGTCTAACGCATCGGTTGGCCCCGACCATTCGGCTACCATAAACGAGCCCGGATACTCGGTATCCATCAGTTTGCGGATGTCCTGCCAAAAAAGTTTTGTGCCCTCGTCGCGCGAATTAAAAAACTGGTCGTTGCCTTTCACGTTGGCATTTTTCACCAAAGCACCGGCCATATCGGCCCTAAAACCATCGGCCCCCATGTCCATCCAAAAACGGAGCACATTCTTCAGTTCTTCCTGCAACGCTTTAATATCGGGATGATCGATTGGCAGCATCCAGGGTTCTTCAGGATTGGTAAAACCAAAATTCAACGCAGGCTGGCTCCAGTAAAAGTTGCGCATAAACTGTCCGTTACGTCTGCTATACCCTTTTATAAATGCATCGCTGTATTCTTTGGGCGGGTTTACCCAGGTATTGTCGGTCCAGATAAACCAGTTGGAATATTTGTTGGGCTCTTGCTTTGCCGACTCCTGAAACCACGGATGATCGATAGATGTATAACTGATTACCCAATCGAAAATAACTTTTATGCCACGTTTATGAGCCTCTTCGAACAAGCGCCGGGCATCGTCGTTGGTGCCATAGCGCGGTGCAACTTTGTAATAATCCGAAATGTCGTATCCGGCATCCCTGAAAGGCGACTCAAAAAACGGATTCAGCCAAAGCGCATTTACGCCCAAACTTTTAATATAATCGAGTTTCTCAATAATACCGTTCAAATCGCCTATACCATCGCCATTGGTATCGTAATATGTTTGCGGATAAATTTGATAAAACACGGCATCGTGTACCCAATCGGGAGCTTCGGGAATTGTATATTCTCCGGTAATATTTCCTTCAGTTTGTTGTGGCTCTTGCGCACAATTACTCATCGATAGTATGAGTATTAAAGCAATAAATAAATTCTGAAAATGGTTCATCTTCGACATATTTTATGATTTATAAATTCAACTCTAAAGATATGAAAGCTCAATTTAAGTAAAAAGAATCATTACCATCCAATATGTCATCAAATGAAGGCTCATTTGTATGATTTTTTTACCACGTAATACGAATAAGCAAAATAAAATATGCTGAGTGTCGTTTATTATATTAATAAAAATTAACACTCAGTAAATCTGCATATAAAAACATATATAAGAAAAAACGAGTTAAAAGTAAAAAATAAAAACAATCAACACACTAACACACAGCATATAATTAAAATACTTATTTAAAACTATCAAAAAAAACAACACTGTATTATATTAAAAAACAATAACATAACAATATATTTTTTAACAATAAAATAAAATAGTTTTGCCCTTTTAAATTAAAACCCATTGTGTTATGCAAAAAGCTACAACACTTTTTTTTCTGTTTCTTATTGCTTTATGGTCACAAGCACAAAAAGCCACAATAAGTGGTTACATTACCGACAAATCGAGCGGCGAACGTTTAATCAATGCCAATATTTACGAAACCAACACCCTGCAAGGCACAAGTGCCAACAACTATGGATTTTATAGTATTTCGCTTCCAAAAGGAAAAATAAAACTTGCAGCTTCGTTTATTGGTTATCAGGCACAGCAAATCGAAATTGACTTACAAAAAAATACGACTATTAATTTTGAGCTTGAACTTATGAGCGATCAGCTGAACGAAGTTACTGTTGTTGGCAATCAAATAAACAAAGTAGAAGAAACACAAATGAGCATGATCGAAATTCCGGTTCAAAAACTGCAAAAAATACCGGTAATAATGGGCGAAGCCGATGTTCTGAAAGTAATTCAGTTATTGCCTGGAGTACAAAGCGGAACCGAAGGTACCAGTGGAATATATGTACGTGGAGGAGGCAGCGATCAGAACTTATTTTTGCTCGATGGTGTGCCGGTATACAACGCCAGTCACTTACTGGGCTTTTTCTCGGTTTTTAATCCCGATGCAATAAAAACAGTGAAATTATATAAAGGAGGTTTTCCCTCTCGCTTTGGAGGAAGATTATCGTCGGTAGTTGATATTAGCATGAAAGACGGCAACATGCAAAAGTTCAAAGGCAGTGCATCCATTGGCTTAATTTCGTCGAAATTGATGCTCGAAGGCCCGATAATAAAAGACCAAACGTCGTTCATGATCTCAGCTCGCCGTACATACCTCGATGTTATGGCAAAACCAATAATTAAACTCATTAACCGAATTGAAGGAATGAATTCGAATGCAGGTGCTTTTTTTCACGATTACAACCTAAAAGTAAACCACATTTTTAGCAACCGAAGCCGCTTATACCTCAGTGGATACTTCGGAAAAGACAAAGGGTTTGTTGGTGACGAATCGACAAGCAACAGGGTAAACTCAAACAACGACTTAATACAATATAAATACAAAGACGAAACCAGTCTTAAATGGGGCAACACCATTGGTTCGGCACGTTGGAACTACCTCATTTCGCCTAAATTGTTCAGCAACACAACCCTCACATACAGCAAATATTTATTTGATGTGGGATCGAACTTTAAAGCAAGCAACATTACCGAAAACACTTACGACGAAGATATCTTCAGATATTACTCGGGAATTGAAGACATAAGCGGCAAAATTGATTTTGACTATTTCCCTTCACCACGGCATTCGGTTAAATTTGGTACATCCTACACATATCACCACTTTACACCCGGGGCAAAACGTATACAAATTGAATCTGTTGTTTTGTCGGACAGCAGTGGTATCGACAAAGATTTTAACAACCTCGATATTTATGCGCACGATTTTGCTGCATACATTGAAGACGATATAACAATTACCGAAAACTTAAAAATGAATGCAGGCCTTCATTTGTCGGTTTTTAATGTTCAAAACGAAACATTTATACGCCCACAACCCCGCATTTCGCTACGTTATAAAGCGATAGACAACTGGGCACTAAAGGCTTCGTATACCCGAATGGCACAACATGTGCACCTGCTTACATCGTCGGGTATAAGTATGCCTACCGACCTTTGGCTACCGGTTACCAAAAAATTTGCCCCGCCAATTTCTGATCAATATGTATTGGGAACAGCTATTAATTTAAACCATGGCATTAATATAACTGCTGAAGGATTTTATAAAAACATGACCAACCTTATCGAATATAAAGAAGGGGCATCGTTTATGGGCAACAATACCAACTGGGAAGATAAAGTTGAAAAAGGCATAGGATGGTCGTATGGTGCCGAAATAATGATCGAAAAAACAGTTGGCAAAACAACGGGTTGGATTGGATATACATGGTCGAAAACCGAACGGCAATTTGATAATTTGAATTTTGGCAGGCCGTTTCCGGCAAAATACGACCGGCGTCACGACATAAGCATTGCTTTTACCCATCAAATAAACGAGAAAATTGATATTAGCGGAACGTGGGTTTATGGTACCGGAAATGCTGTAACACTTGCTATAATGGAATTTCCAAGCATGGAGATTCCGTATACCGACAGTTGGTTTGCCAACGAAAACTTAAAAGATTACGGTGGCCGAAATAATTACCGCATGCCCGCATATCATCGTCTTGATTTGGGAATCAATCTTCACAAGAAAAAGAAAAACGGCATACGTACATGGAGTTTCTCAATTTACAATGCATATAATAACCTCAATCCATTTTTACTTGAATGGAATATGAAACAAGGCGACTATATTTACAATAGCGTTACCGGCGAAGTTGTGCTTGAAGGCGACCCCGAAATGATTCTCCAAAAACTGAGTATTTTTCCCTTTATTCCTTCAATATCCTACTCGTTTAAATTCTAAAAAACAAATTACAATGAAAAATATAACAACAATATCATTCCTTATTATTTTGTTTCTGGCAGCTTGTCGCGACGAAATAGCATTTAACGATGATCAAATTGCATCAAAAATGGTCGTTAACAGTTTTATTGAACCCGACAGTATTATTAAGGTTACAGTAGCCGGCAGCAAACCTATACCCGGCCTCAAATCAAACTTTAACTGGATTGACAATGCAACAATTAAATTGTTTGTTGATGGTAAGGAGCACGAAACTCTTAAAGCACATAAAATCGAAACAAACAACTACAAAAACAATAATTATTATTCGAAAAACAATTCTCCAAACACGGTTTACTGTTCTGAAATTAAAGCCGAAAAAGGGAAAAGTTATAAACTCGAAATACAACATCCTACTTACGGCATTGCCAAATGCCAAACAACCATTCCAGAGCCTGTTCAAATTATTTCGGTTGACACCATATTTGCCGGAATTCCACAATACAATAACGAATACAACATTTATAATGTGAAAATAAAGTTTAAAGATCCGGAAAAGCAAACCAATTATTATCGTTTAATTGCTCAAATAAATCAAGGAGCTTTTCGCAAAAAAATGATCGATGGTATTGCCATTGACTCAGCAGTTGTTGTTCAAGAAAACTATTTGCAAATTCATGATCCTGTAATTAACCCCGAGCAAGAAGATGCAAACGATTTTCTTTTTGGTTCACCCATAAATCCATTCAATATATTTACCGACGAATTGATTGATGGCCGCGAATATGTTGTTAACTTTAATATTCATCTATACAATCACAAGCGAACCGAAGGTGTAGATCTTTTATCAAAAGGTGAATTTAACCACGTAAAATTTATTTTACAGAGTATTACTCATGACACTTACTTGTTTCTAAAATCGAAATATTTACATCATTATTATGATGGCGATCTTTTTGCCGAACCGGTTCAGGTATACAGTAATGTCGAAAACGGATTAGGAATATTAGGCGGGCAATCAAGCTCAGTAGTTACTTTTGAGCATGGCAACTACCCTGTCGATTCGGTAAAATACTCATACGACCAATTTTACCATTATGAAACATACAGTTATTAAAACATTGAATTTTTGATATTGCTAGCAAAATGTTGGTATATAAAAGTAAAACAAGGCAACCCTATAAAGGGTTACCCTGTTTCACTTTAATTCTAACTAATAATCTATTTCAACCTAATCCTAAATATTTTTTTTATTCCCATCCTTCATATTGCTCAAACAAACCATTACTCAAAGTAACCTCACGCTCAGGTATTGGATGAAATTCGTGTTTTCCGACAACAAATTCCCGGTCATATCCATCGGCAGTAGGAGTAGCATTTAACAGTTCGGCAGCAATTCCCCAACGAACAATATCGTAAAAGCGTTTTCCTTCGGATGAAAATTCAATTCTGCGCTCATTCATAATATCGTCCATTGTAATGCTGGTTAAAGCAGCCGGCACACCGGTATTTCCACACATACGTGCACGTTCGCGCACCTTATTCACATATGCCAGTGCTTTATCGGTTTGACCAAGCATAAAAGCAGCTTCGGCAGCATTAAGATATACCTCTGAAAAACGAATAAGGCGAACATTTTGAGGAGCACCGTGCCATGGAGCACCGGCATCCTTAAATTCTTCGGACGAAGCTTCCCATTTGGTTGGATAAATTTTTGTAATACATTTATCGAACGAATAAGGTACCCAACGGCCATTTGATGTTTGCATCAAATCGTCACCACCTTCGCGCACCATCGAAGCATCGCGACGAGGATCGCCATCGTCAAAAGAATCCCAAAGAGTTTGAGTAGGAACACCAAATCCCCACATTCCGGTAGTAGTAACTAAACCATCTCTATCGGTGTCGATAAAATACCGCGATGCACCCCATTGAGCCAGAGCGTTTCCGCGTGCAGCTGACCATCCCAGGCCTTCCTGAATACATTGAATTTCGAAAACTCCCTCTTTAGTATTGTCGCCGTCCGAAGTAAAAATATAACGATATCCGTTTGTTTCGGGGCCTCGCCAGCTTTCGTATGTTTCACCATTAATTCCAACCAATTCGTATTCGCCCGAATTAATAACTTCTTCTGAATATTTTAACGATTCTTCCCAACGCTCTTCCATACCATCGAAACGTGGATCCTTGCCGGCATAGTTTTTGGCATACGACGATTCGAACAACAAAGTACGTCCAAGTAATGCTTTTGCAGCACCTTTACTGGCTCTTCCGTATTCAGGTGCCCATCCGCTTCGTTCGGGCAATACTTCAATCGCTTCTTTTAAATCGGTTTCAATCAGCTCGTAAATCTTTTTAATATCGGCACGTGGCTGTTGATACTCATCGGCACCAAGTACATGATCAACATATGGAACACCTCCAAATATTTTTGTGAGGTAAGCATAATTAATTGCACGTATAAATTTAGCTTCGGCTACTCTACGGTCAATTAATACAGGGTCGGCATTCGGGTCGGTTTCTTTTATTCCGGGAATTTCTTCAATTGCAATATTGCTAAAATAAATTCCTCGGTAAAGAGTTCCAAACACTTCGGTATATACACCATGTGTAGTTAAAGGTTTTAGCCAGTTAAAGTCCTGTAGTTCGGGCACATCACTAATATCTTCACCACCAGCCTCGGCATCATCCGAAGGAATATCACCCAAACGTTGCATAATATCAACATCCCATATTCCAATGTTGTTGAATTGTGAGTATGCAGCAATAATTGCCTGATCGGCATGCTCTTTCGTCAAATAAAACGAAGCGCTGTTTTCTGCTGCCTGAGGAGTTACCTCCAGAAAATCGGGGCTGCAACTAAATACAGCAATTCCGAGCAACAGAAACGATATATATTTTAATATTTTTCTATTCATAATTTTTAAATTTTAATCGATAAACTTTCCAAATTTTTTAAAAAACGATATTCGCTCCAAAATATACCATTTTCGTAACAGGATACAGACCTATATCAACTCCCATATTCAAAATATCATTTCCTCCAATTTCGGGGTTAAATCCTGTATATTTTGTTAAGGTAAACAAGTTACGGCCACCTGCATAAAGACGTAATTTTTCGACACCAATTTTTGATGTAACCGAATTTGGAATAGTATAGCCTAAAACAACATTACGTAAACGTAAAAACGAACCATCTTCGACAAAGAATGACGACATACGTGTATAAGTGTCGGCTGAGATACGATAGATGTCGGTATCGTGATTTTCATGAACAACCACCATATCTTGTCCGTTTGCATCTTGCTTGACTATTTCGTCGCGATACCTGTCGGCAAATGCTTTGCCGCGGTTTTGATAACCTACCGGATTGTATAAATACTGCTTGGTACCGTTCATGATTTTGTTTCCATATGTTCCGTTAAAGAAAGCAGCAAAATCGAAGCCTTTGTATTGAAGATTTACCGAAAAACCAAATGTGAATTTTGGCAGCGGGCTTCCAAGAAGTACTTTATCATCCAGGTCAACCTTACCATCGTCGTTAACATCTTTAAACCGGGCATCACCAGGACGAGCACTTGGTTGTGCAAAAACTTTTTCTCCATCGTCATTCAGATAATATGGTTGATTGGTAATATGTGTACGTTTACCAACAGTAACAGTAGGATCGTTTTCGGAGAACATTCCTTCGATTTGATAGCCATAGAACTGAGCTATTGGCGATCCTACACGGGTTAAATTTGTTGGTTGCACATTATGCACATCTCCCGATTGCATCGAATCGGCAGCAAGCGATAACACTTCGTTACGAACACTCGAGAAATTTAAATCAAATGATCCGGTAAGGTCGCCATGGTTTTTACGGGCACCTAAAGTTATTTCGAATCCTTTGTTACTAATACTACCAAAGTTTACTTCGGGGTTTTCGCCACCATGTGTTCCGGCAATAGCACTTACTTCTTTGGTCATAATCATACCATCGTTCACTTTATTGAATACATCGGCAGTAAGTGCAATTCGATTAGAAAAGAAAGTCATATCCAAACCAAGGTTCGACATATTAACTGATTCCCAGTGTAAAGCAGGATTCGATATTTGGTTTGGTGCTGTACCAACCTGAGTAGCCAAACCATCAACAGTATAACGAAACTCGGGACGTGTTACAACAGTTGATAAATATGGGAATCCACCACGAGCATTGGCTCCGGTTTGTCCGTATCCGTAACGAATTTTACCGGTACTAATTGCTGCAATATTTTTCATGAAATTTTCTTCAGAGAATTTCCAACCCACCGAGAATGACGGGAAAACACCCCAGCGATTTGTTGGACCAAAACTGCTCGATCCATCGCGCCGAATATTAAATGTTAATAAATATTTGCCTAAAAGATCATAATTTAAGCGGCCAAAATAACCTTGGTTTGCACCAATATATCCCGATCCTGTTACATTTTGAACATCAGCTTCGCCGTTGGTTGATTTCGACAAATACAGCATATTGGGGTCGGTACTTGCCATATCGACACGCGTACCGGCAATGTCGTAACCCCACCATTTACTGGCTTCCATACCAACCATTGCCGATATATTATGAATTTGTGCAATAGTAGTCTGATAATTAATAAAATTCTGAAAGTTGTACGATAAGCCTTTATTCATGCTCTGGATCAATTTGTCCTGGGTATTGTAATCGGTAGGAGAAGCTTGATAAATACCCTGGTATTCTTTCGAATCGTTAAAATTAATTTTCCCGGTTATGCGGCTATGAAAATCGAGGCCTTTAAGCAAGGTAATTTTTACTCCAAAATTTCCTTCAAAATTATTATGCTTATTGGTTTTATCTTTCATATCGGGTCCTACCATAGGGTTAATTAAGCCACGAGGCGAAACCGACCATTTACCGTTTTGATCGTATGCAGGAACAGTTGGATCCATTACAATTACATTAACAATCGGGTTATTGTAAAAGTTGTGCCAGTACCATTCATCGTATCCTTCGGTTACCGAGTTAACGTAAGTAACTTTTTCGTCGAATTTTATGTACTTATTTACCTGATGCTCGGAGTTAATACGGATAGTAAAGCGCTGATAATCGGTATTTTTAACAATACCGTTTTGCTTATCCATACTTGTACTAATCAAAAATGTTGATATATCGTTTCCGCCCGACAACGAAATGTTGTAGTTTTCAGAAATAGTTTGCTGAAACATAATTTCCTGCCAATTGTAATTCGATAAGGTATCGGGGCGTGAATTGTGAGCGGTTTTACGCGAAGCTTCAACCTCTTCACAAAGTTCAATATACTCCTGAGCATTCATCATTTCGATCAATTTTACAGGAGTTTCGATACCCCGATAAACATTTGCATCGACTTTTAATTTACCTGATCTTCCGTTTTTTGTAGTAACCAATATTACACCGTTACCACCGGTAGCTCCGTAAATAGCAGCCGACGATGCATCTTTTAATACTTCAACCGAAGCTATATCGGCAGGGTTCAGGTTGTTAAGGTCGCCCGAAACACCATCAATAATTACCAATGGCGAAGTTCCGTTAATTGAACTAATACCACGAATTTGAATATCAACACCTGATCCGGGACGCCCCGATTTAGGAATAATGTTTACACCTGCAGCCATACCTTGCAATGCTTGTTCAACATTTGGAATAGGTATGCTGTTTAACTGATCGGACGAAACTGAAGCTACGGCACCTGTGAGGTCACTCTTTTTCTGAACTCCATAACCGGTTACTACTACTTCGTCGATTCCATACAAATCTTCTTCAAGAAAAACTTCGAATGAATTTTTATTTCCAACTTCAATTTCTTTTTGCATGTACCCTACATAGCGAAATACAAGTACATCGGTTGGATCTGCCACAATCGTAAATTTTCCGTCAATGTCGGTAGTTGTACCTACCGTTGTTCCTTTTATTACAACGGCTACTCCCGGAAGTGGAATTGCATTTTGGGCTTCTTTAACAATTCCCGTAATTTGAGAGCCGGCTGGCAAATTATCATTTGCCAATACCCTTACCCCACTCAATAAAGAAACGCATACTATTATAAACATTAGTAAAAACGATTTCTTTAATGCCATGAGATTGAACATACATTTTTTACTCATAGATTTCATTTTTTAGATTTAGTATTAGATTTATGAAAATAATGAATAAAAGTATATTCAACCCTTAATAATGTTTTGTGTTTTTAGATATTTATTTTGTAAATCCAGATACTTTTAACTAAAATACATCATCTTACAAATAAAAAGGCAAGTTTATTACACAATCGCGAACAGGCAGTACAAAACAAAAGGTAAGTTCTGACTTTTATTACTCTAGTTCACGTTGCAAAAGATTTCGATTATAAACAGCGTCGCTGTTTTCGGGATTTAATTCTATTGTGCGATCAAAATACTCAAGAGCTTTAGCTTTATCTCCTATCTGAATATAGGCAATTGCCTTATTGTTATACACCTCTTCTTCGGGAGGATAGTTTGCTTCAATCATATTGTAAGCCGATATGGCCTGTGGCCATTGTTGCATGCGGAGTTTTATTTTAGCCTTTTGCTTTAGTGCTTCATAATTATTGGGAAACTGTTCTAATATTAGTGAATATTGCTTTTCGGCCTGTACAATATCTCCCGAAGCCAAATAATGTGATGCCAGCTCAAAAAGCACATCAATATTCTGATAATTTTTATCGTAGGTATCGCCTAATAAAGCAATACTTTTTTCTTTTAAGTGATTGTAATTTTGTTTGTCTCCCTGATAAATATAATACTGAGCCAACAACTCCATAGAGGTATAGTTATCGGGATTTTTTTCAATCAAATAATCAATGTCATTTTTGGCTTGTTGGTATCGCTTAAGTTGCATCAATATTTGTGCACGAATTGAGTATAAATCGACATACAGAGGATTTTGCTCAATCAAAGAATTAATTTTACTCAGCGCTGTAGCATACTGATTTGAGTTCATATATGCCTGTACAATCATTTTATCAATAGTATACTTTTTGCTCCGATCAATTTTGATCATTTGCCGATAACAATCAATTGCCTTTTCAAACCGATTAAGCTTTCGGTATATGGTACTCAGTAAATCGTAAAGCTTGTAGCTTTGGGGATGTATTTTTATGGCTTTTTGAGCTTCGGCAAGAGCCTGGTCAACTTGCCCCATATTCGACAATAAACTTACTTTTAGTGAGAGATAATTTTCATCATCAGGATTTTTTGCCAAAGAATCGAGCACCAGTTGCATGGCTTTTTGTTTATCGGCAAAATCGGCATTCGAATTTGATTGCTTAAGCATATCATTAAGCAATATCCGGTTAAAATACGTTTCAAGATATGCACTGTCGGTTTTTATTGCCCGGTTTAATTCATCAAAAGCACTTTTGTACTGTTTATTGCTTATTTTATCAAAAGCACCACGGTTGATATATTCGGCTGTATTCGAAAAATCGTCACGGATAATTGTAAAACTGTCAGCGTTAAACGGGAAAAACTCAGGAATATTTGCTGCGCGTTTATCAAACACAAAATTTTCGAGCAATACAGCTGGTGAATCCATTCCGTTTTCGTCAACATGGGTTAAATACAATTGTGTATATGGCCCTCTGTTTTTTGATGCAAAAACCAACCATCGGCTGTTTGGCGACCACGAGTGCCACGAGTTCATTTCGTGCATATTGCAATTCATAAGCCGGGGTTGCCCTCCCTGTGCCGGCATTATGTATAAACGGCTATCGGGTTGTAAGAGCATAAAATTCTCGGCCCGGCAAAACACCAGCCATTTACCATCGGGTGAATATTTAGGAAAATAATTGCTTTTTCCGTTATTTGAAGCACCTTGCAATGGTTTAGGCTCTCCTCCTTTTCCGTTGTTAAAATCGAGTGAATATAAATCATATTTAAATTGTTTACCTCCACTTGTAAATTCGGCAACATCGTCAACACTTAAAAGAGCCCTGCCCGAAGCTCTAACTTTTTCGTTTACATAAGCATTGGTGCGGGCAAACAATATTTGTTTACCATCGGGCGACCAGGTTGGATTACTTTGTACGTATTTCTCGTTATTTGCACCGGGTAATGAGCTAAATGTTTCGCGCATACGGTCGTAAACTCCAACAACCCCTTTTATTGGAAAAAACAATTGCGAATAGGCAAAATTTTCGTCAACTGCTACAAAAATTGATAAATCTTTAACCGTTGACAATACATGATTTCCGCTTGGCGAAATTTGCGATAACAATCCGTAAGTTGGCTCATTATCATCGCGTTTAAATTTACTCCAACTGATAATATTCTTTGAATTCAATGAGCATGTATCTTTTGTATCGGCTATTACATACGAACCTTTATCGTTTCCGTAATCAACATCCATAGCCAACAATGCCTGCTGGCTCGAAAAAGAATGACAATTACCGCATACCGGCAAATTATCGAGCATTTTACGAGGTTTACTTCCGTCAACACTTCCCATATACCACTCAATAGTATGCACATTATTTACTGCATAACTAAAAGGAAGGGTTACTGCGCGATAAAATATTTCGGCTCCAACCGAATCAGCCGAAAACGAAAAATTTATTCGCCCCGAAGCAAGGTATCCGTTTGATTTTTTATCGGAAATAACTGTAAAGAAACATTGTTGCTGCAAAGCTGTTTTTTTTATTTGCTCCCATATCTTCGGATCGGGTTTCCAAGTGCTCTCAATACTTGTCGATGTACACAAAACATTACCACTGCTATCGGATATATATATATTCCATATTTTGCTGCCTATAACTGAATCGTCCCACTGAAAAGTTGGCGGAGGAAATTCGGGAGGAAATATTGTTGAATTTTGAGGATATACCATAGCAATACCATGGGGTGCACACTCTCCATCCTCAATCATTTTAAACTGTTTTTTTATTTTTGTATCCAAACATGCAGACAACAAAACGACACTCAGTAAAACAATAAAAATCTGATTACAAATTGTATGATTTTGAAAAAATCCCTTCATGCTATAAATTTCTAAAAAAATTTTATCATTACGAGTAAAGTTCATAATAAATGAATAAAAGGTTGTCATCAGCAACAACCTTTAAAAATTACTAATAACAAATTATTCGATCACTGCTAAAGGGTTTCATTTGTTATTATTCGCTCAAAAGCTTTACCATAAACACCCCTCCGGCCATTGAATTTTGGTGAGCTCTAAACATCACCTCCATTTTGCCCTTACGGTTTTTTGCAATCATTTGAGCAGGTATAGGGTAATCAACATCAACAAACCGATCGCCATATTCGGCTTTCAAATTAACTGTTGCCAACAATTCATTATTGATTAAAATATCGAAATTGCGCCCGCTGTCGTTTCCGTTGTAGGTTACCCTAAGTGTTTTGGCAGCCTTTTCGGGGTCGTTCAGCTGGTACGAAAACCATCCGCGTGCATGTCGCCAGTGCCTGTCTTTGTAAACACCTGCCTCTGAATTTTCGAATTTCACATTATGATCCGATTCGGGCTGTTGCTGGCCTGTATCAACCTTGTCGAGGGTTATTGCCTCCAGGGCCATGGCTTCTTTTTCTTTAGCCTTTAACTCGTCGAGCTTTTTAGTTAGCTCGTTGGTACTAGCCACCTGCCAGTAAACGATATAACGTGCATCGTGCAGGCGATAAAACGGAATAAGCTGTAAGCTATTGGCCCCGGCAGGATAAAGCAATTTGTTAAAACCAAAAGTTAATGGCTCGTTATTGAGCGGGACAATATTTTGAGCCCATTGCTCATTATCGATTATTAACATGGGTGCTTCGTCGCGCGGAATGAGCTTGCCATGTGCCACATGCCCCATACGGCTGTCGTCGGCAATTATACCGTCGAGATTTTCGGTACCGGTAGCAGCAGCCAAAACCACCGGGCCATGCATCAACGCCATGTAAGGCGAATTATCGGGAAACTTTTCGCCATAAGTGTACATATCGAATTCAAGCTCAACACGGTCGTCATTTTTCCAATTGCGGGTTATGGCCAAATAATTGCCCGGCGCCGAGCTTGCATTCACTTTTTTACCGTTTACCTTAGCAAGCAACGGGGCTTTGTTGTTCCACTTCGGATGACGAACAAAAAGGGTAAACTGAGCAGGTTCGGTTAGTTTGATAGTCAAACTTGTTGAAGACTCTTCGGGAAAATTTGTTGTCTGTTCCACTTCAACACCTTTTTCGGCCCAAGTTAACACCGAGGGAATGAACAAATTTACATACAGGTTTGAACTGTCGTGAGCATAAATCATCTCGCCATACTTAGCGTGGTTTTCGATACCCGAACCTACACAGCACCAGAATGTTTGCTCAGGATTTGAATACACCCTGTAATGTTGCGGGCGCATTGGTGTAAAATACACCAGGCCTCCATGCCCCGGGTGTTGCGATGCCAAAATATGGTTGTACAATGCTTTCTCGTAATAGTCGATATACTTGAGCTCTCCACCGTTTTGGTACAAGAGCTTCGACAGCTTCATCATGTTGTAGGTATTGCATGTTTCGGGACCTTCGCGCGTTTCAACCATCGACGAAAAATCGTTCGACGGATGAAAGTGCTCGTGTGTTGAATTACCCCCAATGGCAATGCTACGGTTTTCGACCACTGTATTCCAAAAAAATTCCGAAGCATGGTGCCATGCTGAATCTTCGACTAACTCGGCAATGCGCATAAAACCAATCACTTTAGGTATTTGGGTATTGGCATGCAAGCCGTTTAACTTATCTTCGGCAGCCAACAAAGGATTTAAAATGGCTTTATGCGAGAACCTTTTGGCCAAGCCAAGATACTTTCTGTTTCCGGTTAAGCTGTAAACATTGGCAAAAGCCTCGTTCATTCCGCCATGTTCCGAAACCAACATCTGTTGAATTTGCTCGTCGCTCAAATTACTGCACATTTCTACAAAAAAATCGCTAAGCGCAATGAGAACCTCAAGGGCCTTTTCGTTTTTGGCAAAAACATAGGCATCGTGTAAACCTGCAAAAAGCTTAT
>CAZARW010000062.1:0-17062 GCA_964487645.1 uncultured Prolixibacteraceae bacterium | reverse complement strand
GTTCGTAACGTCCTTTGCGTGTTTGGGTTTCGCTGTAGTGTTTTCGGTACAAATTATTTGTCGAGATTTTTTTCTTTAAATTCAACGATATTCCTTCGGCTATAGCTGCACTTTGATTGTATCCGCGCTTTCGCAATTTGCGTGCATGTAAGGGTACAGGTACTATCAGATCAACTTCGTCGAAATATGAAACTTCGCTTAATTCGGCCGAAAAAATACGTCCTATTTCAGTACCAATTTCCTTGTACCCTTTATATTTCAGGTAATGCAATATTTTCTGATATGGGCTTCCTTTTTGAAAAAAGAAAAAGGAAGTTCCATTTTCGATTTGTGTTCTGCCCCAAAAAATTTGTTCAACCGGGTTGTTTTTTACTAAATGAAAATGTGTACGAGGCATTTTAATCAGGCAATTTGTACATATATATTTTTCGCCTTTTACGAGTAAATCGTCGCAGCAAACGCACAAATTTGGATAAATGAGCGACAGAAAATCGTCGAATAAGTCACGTATATTTTGAGTTATTTTCATTGTGGGGGAATGATAAAAACTTTTACTAACAGGTTGGTGGTTGATTATTAGAACCTTAGTGTATAAATATAAAAATATTTGCACTACAAAGCAACTTTAGAGCATACATAATCATCAAAAAAACTGAAGGTAACCGATTAACAAAAAAAAGGGGCAAGTAATTGAAAGATAACCGGTAACTTTGTTTTTTTAAAAAAACTTTGAACGATTTAAGTGCACTCATAGAAAAATGTAAATCGGGAAAACAATCTGCACAGGCAGATGTATACCGGATTTTTGCCCCGAAAATGTTTGGGGTATGTATGCGTTATGCCCGCGATAAAACCGAGGCCGAAGATATTTTACACGAGGCATTTGTAAAAGTATTTACAAAAATTGATCAATATTCGGGCCGAGGAGTTTTTGAGGCCTGGATACGGCGAATTGTAGTGAATGTAGCGCTTGAAAAATACCGGACACGCTATCGTTTACAAACGGTTGATGATATTACTAGGTACGATGGAAACACTTATGTTGATTACGATGTGTTTGATTCGATGAGCTACGAGCAAATTATTGAAATAATAGCTCAATTACCGCCACGCTATAAAATGGTTTTTAATATGTATGCAATTGATGGATATCAGCACAAAGAAATAGCCGAAATGATGGGTATAACTGAGGGAACATCGAAATCGAACCTGGCAAGGGCGCGAAAAATATTGCAGGATAAACTGAAAAGTATTGGATATGTAAAGGAGAAATATGCAGAATAACAGGCAAAATATTGATGATTTGTTTAAGCAAAAAATGCAAAACTATCAGGTAACACCTCCTGCCGGGGTATGGGATAGAATTGCATCAACAATGGCCCAAAACAAAGCGCGTAAACGTGTTTTGTGGTTATGGTTTTCGGGGTCGGCTGCGGCAGTTATTTTTGCATTTGTTTTTGGCTGGCATTTTTCTCAGTTATCAACAAATAATAACAATCAAATGGCTTATTCTGCTCCGATGCATACTGCTTTAACCGACTCGCATAATACTGCCCGAATTTTGGTTAAAACCAATAAAAGCACTGCAAACATAGCTATGGCAAATAAATGGCTAACGATGCCGGAAATTAATGATACAAATAATTATGCGAAGGATGAAAAAACACACACGCAACAATTGGCTGTGATATCATCCCGGCAACATCATCTTTATGTAAAACCGCTGCCCGTTTCGCTCGACATGCAAAAAGGTGAATTTTTGAGCAAGAATGATCAAAAAATTATAGCTCAAAATATGTTGGCTATCAATCAGAATTCTGAAAAAACACAATCGGAGTGGTCGATTGGCGTTAAAGCCTCTCCTATGTTTCGAGCCGATAATAATCAAAGTCTGATCAGGGCTTCGGCCGATTATTTTGCGTATAACGATTTTAATGCATTGTTAACAACGTATACACCCAATATATCGGGGGGTATTGCGTTTGAGTATGCAACACAATCGAATTTAGCTTTGGTTTCGGGTGTTTATTACAACCAAATAACTCAAACAAGCCCAAATGTTAGTGTTGCATTTGCAGGGCATAACTGGGTTAGTTCGCAACGCGATTTTCAAAACACACTTGTATATAGCACCAGCAGTTACGAAAGCAAAAATATGGATGAACCTGAAATTGTTGAACCTCCGGTTTCGGAAGAGGTATTTGTTCAAACAAACACCGGAATTTCAAGCATTAACATGAAGCCGGGAGTACAGCTTGCTTCGGTGGGAACATACAATAAAGCACAGCCTGATGTTGCTCAAAATTACCAATATACCCAAGATGCTGGGTATGTCGAAATACCTGTGTTGCTGCGATATACTTTTTTTAGCTCTGTAATTGACATGCACTTAACCGGGGGTTTAAATACAAACATCCTGGTGCTCAATAATGTGCAGCTTGGAAACCAAAATACGGTTATAGGAACTGGCAAAATTGAGGGTTTACGCAATGTTACTTTTAGTAGCAGTGTTGGTTTGGGGCTTGATTACAGCATATTTAAAAATCTGAAAATAAATCTCGAACCTACACTAAAAATGCATTTTAGCTCATTGAGTAAAAACTATGCACAATCTACTCATCCCTATGCATTGGGTATTTACAGCGGACTAATTTATAGTTTCTGATTCAGCCAAAAGGTCCATCATTGTTGATGAATTGTTATTCAATCTTTTTTTCTGTATAAATTCCTGCACGTTTCGGGATTAAGCATTATTTTTGTTGGTTACTCACTTGCTAAATCGTATACGTGTTTGGTATGCAGTAACGATTTGTAAATAAATTATGCAGGCAGAGTATATCAAAACAATGAAAAAACAAGTTACATGGAGTAATACTTGTTTAATTTTTTTTAAAATAGGAAGACAGAGCAATGACAAAACACAAAGTCTTAATAATTAGTACAATTCTTGTTGTTTTATCGGCACTATTATTTTCGGCTTATTTACCCGATAACACCGTGAATATTTCGGATAAAACGCAGAAAAATAAAACCGAAAATTTAAATATAGTAACGCCACCCCGTGTTCCCGATAAAATTGATTTTGCAGGCGAACAGGTTCCTTTAGGCAATTACGATGTTTATGAGGGAGTCGATCGTGAACTTATTGTGAATTGTTATTTTCATTCGCAAACTTTTCGCTTAATAAAACTCATGCCAAGGTATTTCAATATTATCGAACCAATATTAAAAGAAAATAAAATCCCCGATGATTTTAAATATCTGGCAATAGCCGAAAGTGGTTTGAATCCGAGGGCAGTATCGCCGGCGGGAGCAGTTGGTTTATGGCAATTTATGGAAAGTACGGCTAAAGATTATGGGCTTGAGGTGAACTCCGAAATTGATGAACGATACCATATCGAAAAAGCAACTCATGCTGCTTGTGCTTATTTACACGAGTCGTACGAAAAATATGGCAACTGGACAATGGTAGCGGCTTCGTATAATGCAGGCCGTACTGGTATTGACAAACAAATTGAAATTCAAAAGCAGAATGACTATTACGACTTGTTGCTTAATGCCGAAACCGGACGATATGTATACCGTATTTTAGCTTTGAAAACCATTCTTTCGGATTACGAAAAATATGGATTCGAAGTAAGCAAAAAAGATCAATACCCGGTTATACCCTGCAAAACAATTGAAGTAAACGGAGCTGTTGCCGATTTTGCCGATTTTGCCTTAGAGCACGGAATTAATTATAAAATACTTAAAGATTTTAACCCTTGGTTGCGTCAACCTAAGCTTCAAAATAAAAACGGCAAAACCTACCAAATTAAAATACCCAAGGGGAAATACCGGTCATTTTGATAGAACACAAAACAAATGTCGAAAAATAATAATACAGGCCAAAGCGGCAATGTGATTAAGGTACGGGGTGCCCGAATGCACAATCTTAAAAATATTAACGTCGATATACCGCGCAATAAACTTACTGTTTTTACCGGATTAAGCGGAAGCGGTAAATCATCGCTTGCTTTCGATACTATTTATGCCGAGGGACAGCGGCGCTATATCGAAACCTTTTCGGCTTATGCACGGTCGTTTATAGGAAACCTTGAGCGCCCCGATGTTGACGAAATTTCGGGTTTAAGCCCGGTAATATCAATTGAACAAAAAACAACCAATAAAAACCCACGCTCAACAGTAGGAACAGTAACCGAGATTTACGACTTTCTGCGCTTGCTGTATGCTCGTGCTTCCGAAGCTTTTTCGTACAACACCGGCGAAAAAATGGTACGCTATTCAGAGCAAAAAATTATTGATCTGATTACCGAAAAATTCAAAAATAACCGGATCCTGATACTGGCACCGGTTGTAAAAGGCCGTAAAGGTCATTATCGCGAGTTGTTTGATCAAATCAGGAAAAAAGGATATTTGCATGTACGTGTCGATGGTGTTGTGAAAGAAATTACACACGGAATGAAAGTCGACAGGTACAAAAATCACTTTATCGAAATTGTTGTTGATCGCTTAGCCGTTAAATCAAGTGCTGACAAACGGCTTGTCGATTCGGTGCGAACTGCCATGAAACAAGGCAAGGGCATTATTATGGTTATGGATCACGAAACCGGCGAAGCTAAATATTACAGTAGCCATTTAATGTGTCCTACTACCGGAATTTCGTATAACGAACCGGCACCTCATAATTTTTCGTTTAATTCGCCACAGGGTGCATGTCCAAAATGCAACGGGTTGGGTGTAATACCACAGCTCGATTTTGATAAAATTATACCCGATAAAAGCTCAACAATTTACAAAGGAGGAATTGCTCCTTTGGGTGCATATAAAAATGCCATTATTTTTTGGCAAATCGAATCAATTGTCGATCAGTACGGATGTACACTTAAAACCCCCATTGCCGATATTCCCGAAGAGGCTCTCGATAAAATTCTTTATGGAACAAACGAACGTATCCAGTTAAAAAACTCACCTCTTGGAGCAAATATTAACTATTTTATGAGTTACGAGGGGGTTATAAAATATATCGAAAGCCAACGAGAAGATACCTACTCGCAAAAAGCAAAAAAATGGGCCGATCAGTATGTGAAAGAAGCAGTTTGCCCTGAGTGTAAAGGGCAACGCTTGCGCAAGGAGTCGTTGTGGTTTAAAATTGATGATAAAAACATTACCGATGTTGCCCAAATGGATTTACTTGAACTTGGGCAGTGGCTCAATGGCCTCGAAAAACGAATTTCGGAACGACAGCGCATTATTGGAACCGAAGTAATAAAAGAAATTCGCGATCGCTTAAGTTTCTTGCTTAATGTAGGGCTTGAGTATCTGGCGCTTAATCGTCCGGCCAAATCTCTTTCGGGAGGCGAATCGCAGCGTATACGGCTGGCAACACAAATTGGATCGCAATTGGTAAACGTTTTGTATATACTCGACGAGCCTAGCATAGGATTGCACCATCGCGACAATTTACGTTTGATACATTCATTGCAGCAATTACGCGATACAGGCAACTCTGTTATTGTGGTTGAACACGATAAGGAAATGATGCTCGAAGCCGATTATGTAGTCGATTTGGGGCCTTATGCCGGGCGTCACGGAGGCAAAATAATGAGTGCCGGAACTGCTCAGCAAATTATGGAAACCAATTCGCTCACTGCACAATACCTGCGCGGAATAAAAAAAATTGAAGTACCGCAAAATCGTCGTGACGGCAATGGTAAATCATTATTACTTACAGGATGTACCGGCAATAATCTGAAAAATGTTGATGTGGCTTTTCCTTTGGGTAAATTTATTTGCGTTACAGGAGTTTCGGGTAGTGGAAAATCAACCTTAATTAACGAAACTCTGCAGCCCCTGTTGAGTCAAAAATTTTACCGATCGGTAAAAGATCCTTTACCCTACAAAAAAATTGCCGGAATTGAACACATCGACAAGGTTGTTCAAGTTGACCAATCGCCATTAGGCCGAACTCCCCGGTCGAATCCGGTTACGTATACCGGCGTGTTTAGCAATATTCGCGATTTGTTTGCTCAGTTGCCCGAAGCAAAAATCAGAGCATACAAGCCGGGACGCTTTTCGTTTAATGTTAAAGGAGGCCGTTGTGAAGAGTGTCAGGGGGGAGGAATGAAGCTTATCGAAATGAATTTTTTGCCCGATGTTTATGTGCATTGCGATAAATGTAACGGCAGGCGTTATAACCGCGAAACTCTCGAAGTGCGCTATAAAGGAAAATCAATTTCGGATGTGTTGGATATGACAATTAACACAGCTGTTGAGTTTTTTGAGAATTATCCCAAAATATTAAACAAACTCAAAACATTGCAAGAGGTTGGTTTGGGATATCTTACATTGGGGCAATCGTCAACAACCATATCGGGAGGCGAAGCTCAACGTGTAAAATTGGCCACCGAACTTTCGAAACGCGATACCGGAAAAACAATGTATATACTCGACGAACCTACAACAGGCCTCCATTTCGAAGACATTAGGGTGTTGCTCGATGTATTGAATAAACTGGTTGACAGAGGGAATACGGTGATTATTATTGAACACAACATGGATGTAATTAAAGTTGCTGATTACATTATCGATATTGGACCCGAAGGTGGAAGGGGGGGCGGTAAAGTTGTTGCCACTGGCACACCCGAACAAGTTGCTCAAAATAAACAATCGATAACCGGAAAGTTTTTAAAGGCCGAAATCAATAATTAATAATTCTAAAACAAAATTAACAGGCTACTCTGTCAAAAATCATGGCATTACTTTGATGATTTTTCATTATTTTGGTAAAAATCATGTTGAATCAAATCAATAGAATTGCTATGAAACAAATACAGGAATACATAGATGAAAATAAAGATCGTTTTATCGACGAGCTTTTTGAATTAATACGAATTCCATCAATCAGTTCAGATACGGCACATAAGCCCGATATGTACCGTGCTGCCGAATATTGGAAAAAAAGTTTGCTTGCTGCCGGAGTCGAAAAGGCAGAAGTAATGGAAACAGCCGGGAATCCGGTAACCTATGGCGAAAAAATTATTGATCCCAAACTTCCTACAATTTTAGTTTATGCACACATGGATGTTATGCCGGTTGATCCGCTCGAATTGTGGAACACACATCCGTTTGAGCCTGTTATTCGCGATGGAAAAATATGGGCACGTGGTGCCGACGACGATAAGGGACAAGGATTTATGCACGCCAAGGCTTTTGAGTATATGGTTAAAACAAATTCTTTGCCCTGTAATGTGAAATTTATGATCGAAGGCGAAGAAGAAATTGGTTCTCCAAGCCTTGAAGATTTTTGCAAACAACATGCTCAGATGCTTAAAGCTGATGTGATTTTGGTTTCGGATACCACCATGATTTCGTCAAAAATACCCGCAATAACAACCGGACTGCGAGGTTTAACTTATTTGCAAATTGAGGTAACCGGCCCCAATCGTGATTTGCATTCGGGATTATATGGAGGAGCCGTTGCAAATCCAATCAATGTGCTTTGTCAAATGATTTCGGAATGTACCGATGAAAATCATTCAATCACAATTCCATATTTTTACGATAAAGTGGTGCTTGCATCCGAAAAAGAACGAAAGCTGCTAAACAGCCGGCCTTACAATGAGCTCGATTATAAGCAGGCAATTGGTGTTAGTGAGCTTTCGGGAGAAAAAGGCTACACAACTACTGAGAGAACCGGAATTCGGCCTTCGTTTGATGTGTGCGGTATTTGGGGCGGATATTCGGGCGAAGGAGCTAAAACAATTCTGCCTTCAAAAGCTTATGCAAAACTTTCGTGCCGTTTGGTGCCAAATCAAAACCACAACGATATAGCTCGTGCTTTCGAAGAGTATTTGTACAGCATTGCACCATCGTCGGTAAATGTTAAAGTTGAAGCTTTACACGGTGGACAAGCCTATATGTGCCCTATTGATCATCCGGCGTATATTGCTGCCGAAAAAGCATTAAACGAGACTATGGGGCAAAAACCTGTACCTGTACGGAGTGGTGGTAGTATTCCAATTATTTCGACTTTTGAAAAAGTATTGGGTATTAAATCCTTGCTTATGGGATTTGGCCTTGAGTCGGATGCTATTCATTCGCCAAACGAGAATTTTCCGGTAGTGAATTTTCTTAAGGGCATTGAAACCATTCCGTTGTTTTACAAGTATTTTGTCGATCAGCTAAAAAAATAAACAAATATGTTGAATGAATTATGCAGGTAAAATGCATAAAAAAACCGGAGATTAATCTCCGGTTTTTTTTATGTATTATTTATTCGTTATTCAACGATTGCTTTAAATGCAGGAGCTTCGAAAAATTTAGCAAATTCGAGATCTGTTTTAGCAGCATCTTTCATAGCAGCGTCTTTCTTAATTGCTTCGGCAAGGCTTTCAACCAAAAGGTTTTCTTTAGCAGTGCGAGCACCAACAACAGCTTTTAAGTAATCAACCAATGCACTTTGATCTTCGCTGGCTTCGAGAGCTTTTAATGCTCCGTTATTGTCACCGGCAAGTATTTTAGCAAGTGCAGCGTTAGCATCGGCACATTCGCCAAAGTATTGTACTGCTTTGTCGTATTCGGCACGTGTAATGCTAACAATACCCATGTTGTAATCAACTTGTTCGCCAACACCCGATGCAGCTGAGAATAATTCTCTTGCTTTATCAATATCGCCTTGGTTAAGAGCAATTACACCAAGGTTGTTTTGAATAATGGCGCAATTGTTATTGAGTTGATCAGCTTTTTCGAAATTATTAGCAGCAGCTGTATAGTCGCCTTCTTGTACTTGTACCATACCAAGGTTGTTAAAACCTCTCCAGTCGTCGCTAAATTGTTTAGTAAATGCAGTATAGAAAGCTTTTTGTTTAGCTAAATCATCAGTTAAAGTAGCGGCTTTAATTAATTCGGCCTGGTTTAATGATTTAGGATCGTTTTCGGCAGCTGCGAGCAATTCTTCATCGGTTTTTCCGATTAAATCAACCGAAGCTAAAAATTTAGCACGACGCAATTCAGGAAGAATATTGTCGGCAACAGCAGTAAATGCTTCCGAAAGGTTACGAATTTCTTTTTCGCGAACTTCAGGATCGTTATACATCGACAAAACACGAAGGATAAGTTCTTTGTCCTGGATGCTTGATTTTTCCATTAATTCTTTAAAACCTTCCCAGTCTTCGGCTGTATATTTTGTTTTGATATCGGCTTCGATTTCGTTTTTCTGGAGTTTAGAGCTTAAGAAATCGGCAGCAGTTTTTTCACGTTTTTGCGAAAGTTTATCGTTCCAGTCAAGTTCCCCATCGGGCGAAGCATAAGCAGAAACTTCAATGTTTTTCAGTTCTTTGCGTTCGTCTTGGTTTGCATCTGCGGTGTATTCTTCAAACGATTTAATATCATCGTCTTTTGTTTCGGTACCGCGAACAAAAGCACTGTTGATGAGGTAATGAATGTCGGCCATAAATTCGTCGGGAACTACACGTTGAAAAGCGTCAATAGCAGGATCGTATTTTCCGGTGTTGTTTTTTTCTTTAACAATACCAATTACGGGTTTCCCTTCTTTTACAACCAATTCAGATGTAGCAATTACACCATCAGCAATTTTGATTGGGTCAAAATCAAGAGCTTTGGCACCTTGTTGTGCAGCAATTTGAACTTGTAATTCCGAAAGCTTCATAGCTTCTTCGAAAGGTACTGAACCTTGAATTTCGAAATTACCTCCTTGATCGTAAGTAATTACAGCGTTGTTTGCAGTAACTTTTTCTCCCTGCAGTTTAATTTCGGGATACGCTATTTCACCTTCGCTGTGTTTAATAACAGGGGTAAGTGTTAGCGATGCTTTTTTAGCAAAATACTTCTCGGGTATTTGTCCTTCAACCAAAACCTTTACCTGGCCTGCATGAGATTCTAAAACTGTAGGAGTTACATCCCATTTAATTTGGTCTGATTCCTTTTTCATTTTTTTAATGCTGGCACAGCTACTTAATATTAAAGTTGCGATTGTGAACAGTGCGAGAATTTTAAAGTTGAGTTGTTTCATGATGGACACATTATTTTATTTGTTAACATATTTACACATCTACTACAAAAATAAGAATGTTTTTGTAATCAGAAAGGTAAAAACGAAAATTTTTGTCATAACAAAACCCTTGTAATTCCTGAATTATAGCTATTGTCGAAAATAACATTGCATATTTTTACAAAATCTTTCCGATTATTTACAAAATCTACTTGGTTTGTATCAATAATTATAACCGGAAAATCGTTTTGTTGTTTCATATAATTAAAGTACGAATCCTGAATGTTTTCGAGGTATTGATTGCTAATATTCTTTTCATATTCGCGACCCCGGTTTTTAATTTGTTTTTGCAGTCCGTCGATATTTTTATGTAAATACACATAGATGTTCGGGCGTGGCAGCCGGGCATAAATAATATCAAAAAATTTTCGATATAAATTGTATTCGTCGTTATTTAATGTAACTCTGGCAAATATGAGCGATTTCATAAAATAGTAATCGGCAACAGCAAAATCTTTAAATAAATTCCGGTTTTGGAGCTCCGATGTGAGTTGTGTATAGCGTTCGGCCATAAACGACATTTCGAGTGTAAAGGCATATTCGCGTTGTTGGGTATAAAACTTTTTCAGAAAAGGATTGTCTGAAAACGCTTCGCCTACAAATTGCGCGTTAAACTCGTTGCTGATCATTTTTGCAAGCGATGTTTTGCCGGCTCCGATATTTCCTTCGATAACTAAAAAATCCATAGCATAATGTATGGTTTTAATCTTATTTTTTGATGATAACTAGACTCTTTACTCAGGTTTTATTCCAGTATGATGAAATACAAAAGCAAACATATCGGTATATTCTTCGATTAATTTTTTTGTGGGTTTTCCGCTGCCGTGTCCGGCTTTTACATCAATGCGTACTAAGGTAGGCAGTTTGCCGGTATTAAATTCTTGAATTGTCGATATGTATTTAAATGTATGTGCCGGAACCACTCTGTCGTCGTGATCGGCAGTAGTGGCAAGTATTGCCGGGTAATTTTGTGCTTTTACATTGTGTAAAGGCGAATAGCTGAGCAGGTATTTAAACATTTCGGGGCTATCGTCGGATCTGCCGTAATCGGTAGCCCATGCGTAACCAATAGTAAATTTATGGTAACGTAGCATATCCATTACACCAACGGCAGGTAAGGCAACTTTAAACAAATCGGGGCGTTGATTTGTAACAGCACCTACCAGCAAACCACCGTTTGATCCGCCTCTGATGCTGAGCTTGTCGGAACTTGTATAGCCTGTTTCAATTAAGTATTCGGCTGCAGCAATAAAATCGTCAAAAACGTTTTGTTTTTGCATAAGCGTACCTGCTTTGTGCCATTGTTTTCCGTACTCGCCGCCTCCGCGTAAATTGGCTATTGCATATACGCCCCCGTTTTCGATATAGTAAAGTGTTGTGGTTGAGAACGACGGAGTAAGGCTAATGTTAAACCCTCCATAACCATAAAGCATTGCCGGATTTTTACCGTTCAGTTTGATTCCTTTTTTATGAATAATGAAAAGAGGAATTTCGGTTCCGTCGGCACTTTTGTAAAACTCTTGTTTTACCGCGTAATCGTCAGGATTAAATTTTAACTCAGGCGAAAAATACTCGGTCGATTTTCCGGTTTCGATATCATATTCAAGAATTTTGTTTGGAGTGTTGAACGAGCTGTATGCGTAATAGGCAATTTTACCGTCGTATGTTCCACTCATGCCTCCGGCACTGCAAATACCGGGTAAATCAACATTTCCGGTGTGTTGTCCGTTGGGAGTAAATATTTCGATTTCGCTTTTTGCATCGGCCATATATCCGGCAAAGAGTTTATTGCCTGCAAAGGAAACATAGCTTAGAGTATTTGTACTTTCGGGAATAATTTCATCCCAGTTTTGGGGCGATGGGTGTTCCGGGTCGATGGCTACCAACCGGTAACGTGGTGCTCCGTTATTTGTGAGTACGAGTATTTTGTTGTTATACACTTCGATGGGCGAATGGTCGTATTCAAAATTATCGGCAAGTTTAATAAAATCGGATTGTGGATTTTGCATGTTCTTAACATAGAACCCATTTCCACTGGTTGATTCCGATTCGATCATAAAAAGGAAGTCCCGTTTTTCGTTAAGCCCGACTGAGTACATGCGTGCCGGCTTTTTGGGGTTCGAAAATATTAATTTATCCTCATTTTGTGCTGTGCCAAGTTTATGAAAATATACTTTTTGGCCGGTATTTGCATCCGAGAGTTCGGTTCCTTGTTCGGGGGCATCGTAAGCGCTGTAAAAAAACCCATCGTTGTACCACGATATCCCCGAAAACTTTACCCAGAGTATGTGGTCGGTAAGTTGTTTTCCGGTTTCGATTTCCATTACAAAAATTTCGTTCCAGTCAGAACCTGACCGGGCAATTTTGTAGGCCATGTATTTACCACAGTCCGATACATCCATGCCTGAAAAAGCTACGGTTCCGTCGTCGCTTAGAGTATTGGGGTCGAGCAAAACACGGGGTTCGTCGTCGGGGGTATCCATAGTGTACAGTACACTTTGATTTTGTAGGCCGTTGTTTTTAAAAATAAACCAACGCCCCGAAATGTGAAAAGGGGTTCCTGTTCGCGGGTAATCCCATAATTCAGTTAAGCGCTTGCTTATTTTATCGCGGTAAGGTAATGATTCGAGATATTCGAAAGTTACTTTATTTTGAGCTTCAACCCATGCTTTGGTTTCTTCCGAATTGTCGTCTTCGAGCCAGCGGTAGGGGTCTTCAATTACCTGTCCAAAAATGGTATCTTTTGTATCGGTTTTTTTAGTTTCGGGATATTGCAATGTGGGTTTTGAGCAGCTGTATGCCATAATTACCAGGATAATGAGTGTGAGTTTGTTCATAATAATTGATTTTAAAGTCGTGTACGCATAAAAATACAATTATTTTAAGGAAGTAATTATGTTATATTATTTTTTTTGCCTTACAGTATTTTTTTTCTTTTATTGTTCCAATGGTATAGCCACTTGCAAGTCCGGTAATAAATCCCAACAGCATAATGTCGATAAAAATTTTGTTTACCAAAATATACGATACAATGGCTGCAATAAGTAACCCGGCAACAATTAATGCAACTGTCCATCGCGATGTATAATACAGAGGAGCAATGTATCCGTGTGCCGAATGAAAATGTTTACGAATGAGGTTAAATTCTTTTTCGTAAGGTTGACGATATTCGATGTTGTCGAGTTGGGGAATCTGTTCAACCATTTGGCTGATTGTTTGTAAATTATGCTGGCATATCGTGCAGTTATTCGAATATTTATCCGAATCGGTAATAATTTTAACCAGGTAGTTAATTTTTAGTGAGTTATATTTCGGAATTGAAAAGTCGTTGGTAAGTTCTTCAATTCGTTTGAGAGTTTTTGATGTTTGTTGATTATTGTCCACGTGTATTGAGTTATGTTTATTGTAAATATTTATTTAAATGATAAAAGTAAATATATTTTACTAAAGCCATTGTGTGGCCCAAAAACCGGATGCTATTTTATGAAAAAAGGGAAACTACAGTAAGTTTCCCTTTTATTATGATGAAGTTTGATTTTTATTAGCGTTTGTCACGTCTGTCGTTATACCTGTCTCCGCTGCGATTGCGATCGCCACGATTGCGGTCATCACGCCTGCGGTCTCCACCACCTCTGCGGTCGTCTCGTCTGCGGTCTCCACCTTCGCTACGGGGTTTGCGTTCGGGTTCAACATAACCTTCGGGTTTTGGCAACAAAGCTTTGCGCGAAAGTTTCAGTTTTCCGGTACGCTCATCGGCACCAATAAGTTTTACTTCAACTTCTTGTCCTTCTTTTAGTACTTCGTCAACAGTTTCGTGACGCTCGTAGTCTATTTCAGAAATGTGAAGCAAAGCATCTTTACCGGGGAGAATTTCGATAAAAGCACCAAACGAAACAATTGATTTAACCTTACCCTTATAAATTTCACCAATTTCGGGAACAGCAATAATTCCTTTAATTTGCGCCAGAGCATCGGTAATTGATTGTTTGTTAGTTGCAGCGATTTGAATTTCGCCCATATCGTCAATTTCTTCGATAGTAATAACGGTGCCGGTTTCTTCCTGAATTTTCTGAATAATTTTTCCGCCGGGTCCAATCACCGCACCAATCATATCTTTAGGGATAGTCATGGTTTCAATGCGTGGTACGTTTTCTTTAAAGTCGGGTCGGGGTTCCGAAATCACCTCTTCGATTTTATCGAGGATGTGCATACGTCCTTGTTTTGCCTGGTTAAGGGCTTGTTCAAGCACTTCGTACGATAATCCGTCGACTTTAATATCCATTTGTGTGGCAGTAATACCATCGCGGGTACCGGTTACTTTAAAGTCCATATCGCCAAGGTGGTCTTCATCGCCAAGTATATCCGAAAGGATAGCGAATTTATCGCCATCGGCAATAAGTCCCATAGCAATACCCGAAACAGGTTTTTTCATTTTAACACCGGCATCGAGCATACACATTGTGCCTGAGCACACAGTAGCCATTGATGACGATCCGTTTGATTCGAGAATATCAGAAACAATACGCACGGCGTATGGGAAATCATCGGGGATCATTCCTTTAAGTGCTCTAAACGCGAGATTTCCGTGTCCGATTTCACGACGGCCCAGTCCCCGGGGAGTTTTGGGATCGCCAACGCAAAATGGCGGGAAGTTATAGTGTAAAAGAAACTTTTCTTCGCCTTGAACAGTTACGTTGTCGATACGTTTTACATCCATTTTAGTACCCAGTGTAATTGATGCCAAAGCCTGAGTTTCGCCACGGGTAAAAACAGCTGATCCATGAGCTCCGGGCAAATAATCCACTTCGCCCCAAATTGGACGAATTTCATCGGTTTTTCTACCGTCGAGGCGCACACCATCGTCGAGAATCATGCGGCGCATGGCTTCTCCTTCAATTTCGTGGTAATATTTTTTAATGAGGTTTTCGTGCATGTCGATGTCGATTTCCTCATTGTTGCTATTCTCTTCTTTATATTGTTCGATAAACTGGTCGCGCAGTTCGGCAAACATTTCAAGGCGTTTCTTTTTGTCGGCAATTTGTTGTTTTGCGATATTGTAACAACCTTCATACAAAGCTTCTTTAACTTTAATTTTAAGAGCTTCGTCGTTTGTTTCGTGGCAGTATTCGCGTTTTGCCTTACCAACTTCGGCAGCTAGTTCTTCCTGAATTTTGCATTGAACTTTAATGGCGTCGTGTGCAAATTTAATTGCTTCGAGCATGTCTTGTTCGCTTACTTCGTCCATTTCGCCTTCAACCATCATAATGTTGTCGAAAGTAGCAGCAACCATAATGTCGAGGTCGGCAGCTTCGAGTTGTGTTTTTGACGGGTTAATCAGAAATTGTCCATTAATGCGGGCAACACGTACTTCCGAAATAGGAGCTTCGAACGGAACGTCAGATACAGCAATTGCTGCTGAGGCTGCAAGTCCTGCAAGCGAATCGGGCATAACATCTTTGCCGGCCGAATACAAGGTAATCATTACCGCTGTTTCGGCATGGTAATCGGCCGGAAATAGCGGCCTGAGTGCACGGTCGACAAGTCGTGCAACCAAAATTTCATCGTCCGAGGGACGAGCTTCTCGTTTAAGGAATCCGCCCGGGAATCGTCCGGCAGCTGAAAATTTTTCACGATAATCAACTGATAAGGGCATAAAATCAACACCCTCGTTGGCCTCCTGGGCCGACACTACTGTGGCAAGTAACATGGTATCGCCCGATTTTACAACTACGGCGCCATCTGCTTGTTTTGCCAATTTGCCTGTTTCGATAGAAATAGTTCTTCCATCGCCAAGGTCAATAATTTTGTTAATTACATTAATCATAATGTGTGTTCAATTTTAATCTGAAATAAAAAACGGGCGGGGCTTAATTTTACAAGGAAAGGCAATTTATAAAAAAAACTGCCTTTCTTGTATTTTATTCTTATTTACGTAAGTTAAGCTTTTTGATAATTGCACGGTAGCGCTCAATATCCTGATCTTTCAGGTAATCGAGTAAGCGGCGTCTTTTTCCTACTAAGCTAATCAGTGCACGTTGTGTGCCAAAATCTTTACGATTTTTTTTCAGGTGCTCGGTTAAGTGAGCAATACGGAACGAAAACAGTGCAATTTGACCTTCGGCTGAACCGGTATCGGTTGCGCCTTTGCCATAAGTTTCAAAGAATTCTTTTTTCTTTTCAGAAGATAAATACATAATTTTTAATTTTAATAAGTTAAACCATTCGATAATTACACGGCAACATTCGTGTTCGATAGAAACCGCGCAATATTAAAGTTTGACTTTACGCCAAATTTCCGCAAAAGTAATCATTTTTATTTATTGACGCATACAATGTGTCTGATTTTTAATAAATTTAGTTTTTTACCAACGTACCCTGTATGTCACATATAGTTTTATAAATTATTCACCGCAAAGGCGCAAAGTTTTTTTAGTTTTTCTTTGCGCCCCTGCGGTGAAAAAACCTATTCCCGGGCTATGAGCATTTCGAGGCTTTCTTCCGAAAGCACAAACTCCTCGCCGGTGTATTTAATGAGTTTTACAAAACCGTAGGCCTTGCTGTAATAAGCGGTGTCAACTTCTCTAAATAGATCATGTCTCTCTCTTATAAAAACTGCTTCATGTAAATCTTCTAATTTAATATTTCCAATCTGCATAGAATAAACATCATCATTTTTATGAATACTCACAGATGCGAGAACAGGATCCCAATATTCCCTAAATTGATAATAATATTCCACATAGTATGCATGATGATATATATGCATCTTCAAATACAATAATGTATCTGCAAAATATTTACCATTGGTCATTATTCCCACATATTGCTCATAGTCCTCATCTCCGTATCGTTCGCGTGATAAATAAAATTTCGATTCCCACACAAACAAAGTATCAACATGTTCGCTGCCAATAAAGACCAAGGTATCGCCTTTTTCTATCAAGGGATGCTCGCGCGGGTCGAAACGCTCCTCCTCACGGTCGTTAAAAA
>CAZARW010000061.1:0-17436 GCA_964487645.1 uncultured Prolixibacteraceae bacterium | reverse complement strand
TGGTAAATTTTTCGATTAAGGCATCAACCGGAATGCCTTTTTCCCATATTTTTTCGGATTTAGTAATATCAACCATAATTCATTTCTAAAATAAAAAAACAAAAATACATAAAATGAATCGAAGATTATCAATTATACATAACAGTGAATCAGGATTTATTAAACAAACCATTTGCAACTCTTAAAAAAAGCATATCAACATTTCGTATTACATAATGTGGATATATGAGATTTTTTTGGTTAATTTGGCCGTAAATTTTTCCTTCGCAACAGCACATAAAACACTATTATTCAAACAAAAAGAAAATTAATCTTGTACGATAAAAATAAAAAAATACTGATATTGTTAATTTTTGCTGCAGTTGCAGTTCAAATAACCGGCATGTTTTTACCATTTACAGGCGATGCCGGAAAATATGCAGCAATAAGTAAAAACATATATCAGCAAGGTGAATTTTTCGATTTAAACATACATGGTTCGGCATATACCCAAAAACCACCAATGCTTATGTGGTTATCGGCAGCCGGATATTTTGTATTTGGACAGGTAAATAATTTTACTACCCGTTTTTTCCCAATTCTCTTTTCAATCCTCTTAATTTTTTCAACTTATAAATTAAGCAAACTATACTACACAAAACTAATAGCGAGACATGCCGCACTGTTTATAGGGATATCGCAAATTTATTTTTTATACAATACCGATTTACATACCGATGTAATATTGGCCACATGCACAACAACAGCCATATGGCAGCTTGCTGTGTTTTGTGAAAAGCAAAAAGCCGGAAATTTGCTTGTCGGATTTGCATTTATAGCAATTGCTATGCTTACCAAGGGGCCAATTGGAGCTGCCGTACCGGCATTTGCTGTAGGCGCACATATACTAATAAAACGCAAGTACAAGTTGCTTTTTAACCCCGCATGGCTTGCAGGCATAACATTTACTCTTATACTTATTGCTCCGTATTTGTACAAGCTGTATTCGACACAAGGAATTGAAGGACTTGAATTTTACTTTTGGACTAACAATTTTGACCGAATGAACGGAAGTTACAGGGGCGGAAACTCCGACATTTTTTACTATTTATACAATCTTTTAGTGTTTACCCTCCCATGGGCTGTATTTTATGCCGGTGGAATTATAAGAATAATTGCCTCATTTTTTCGCAAGGGGAAAAAGAAAGAAAACATTGAGTATTTTTCGTCTGGTGGAGCTGTGTTTCTTATCCTAATCCTGTCAGTTTCGAGCATGAAATCGCCTAACTACTTTTACCCGGCAATACCCTTACTTGCAATTGTTGCTGCCCATTATTTCCAACATATTGCCGACTGGCACATTAATTTATTTAAACGACTGGCCGGATTGCAACTTGCACAAAACATTATTATATGGTTAGTTATTGCATTGGTATGTATTTATATCTTTCCCTGTAAAAATTATCTCATAATGAGTATACTCATTTTTTTTGCTGTACTCTTTGTATTTATCCACATAAAAAAATCAAACATACACGATAAAATTATAATCAGTTCGCTGGCTTCAATCATCGCATTAAATTTTTTACTTAACACGCATGTAATGCCCCAGCTTTTCGATTACCAGGCCTCACTCGATGCCGCTAAAATTTTTAATACCAGAGCCGATCATGATGACGTATTTTTCACATACAGATATTCGCAATTTGAAATGTTTTTTTATGCAAAAAACGATGGATTCAAAATTATTGACGAAGGAAGCCACGAAGAAAAACTCACAATTACTCTCGACCAGGCATTGCAAACTCCCGGAGCATGGTTTTTAGCCGATGAGTGGAGTCATTACCAAATAGCTAAAAGCAATGTGAAAATTGTTGAAGAATATGTTTTTGATCATTATTACCTTACCGATATACGATACAAATTTTTAAACCCCAAAACACGAGAACAGACCTTAAAAAAAATGTTTTTAGTAAAAATTGAAGAATAATTATTGAAACAACAACAATCAATTTGAGTGAAGCTCACAAAACTTAAAATACTCTTTTTCATTTTTACTGTTGCAACTCTGGTAGCAACAATCATAACAGGCCTGTTTGTTGACGTAACACGCGATGCCGCGAAATATGCTTACATAGCTAAAGAAATATTCGACACCAACCACTGGCTAAATATTAGTATACTTGGCGAACCATATGAACAAAAGCCCCAATTAATGTTTTGGCTGTCGGCTATATCGTTCAAATTATTTGGAGTAAGCAATTTTGCATACAAATTTCCTATTGTATTGTTTTCGCTTTTGGGATTGTTTTTTACCTATAAACTTGGTAAAAGTTTATACAATAAAAAATGCGGCAAATACGCAGCAACAATTAGTGCATTTTCAGTTCTTTTTATACTCTATAACAACGACATACACACCGACACACCTCTTTTTACCACAATATCGTTGGCGCTATGGCAATTGTTTGAATATTTGAAAAACAAAAGGCCCGTTAATTTTTTGTTTACTGCCCTGGCACTTGGTTTATGTTTATTAATAAAAGGCCCGTTTGGCGTTGTTTTGCCAACATTGGCATTTTTGGCGCACATAGTTACACAAAATAAATGGCGCACATTATTCTCGTGGCAATGGCCTTTATTAATTATCCTTAGTTTTATTATTGCAATGCCGGCATTTATCCATTTATATAATAATTGGGGAATCGAAGGGATTAAATTTTTCTTTATCAGAAACACATTTGGTCGATTTACCGGAAGTTATTTAGGACACACGCCCGATCCTTTTTTCTATATCCACACCATAGTCTACATGATTTTACCCTGGACTTTGTTCTTTTTTGCAGCAATTTTTACAGAAGTAAAAATGAGCATTCAAAAAAAATCATCAATGGCCGACAACTATTTGCTTTGGGGATTTTTGGCTTTTTTTCTGATAATTTCATCCTCGATGTCGAAACTCCCGAATTATTTAATGTGCGTATTGCCTGTAATTTCGGTTATTACAAGCAAGTTCATTTTAATTCATGCCCAAAAAATGCCCCGGCTTATTAAGACACAAAGTATTGTTAATATATTGCTTATCGTTTTATCGTTTGCAATATTTGTACGGTTTGCTAAACCTTCACAATATTTTTATATTACGATTCCGATAATACTTATTCTATTTTTTATTATTGCCTTCAAAACTCAAAATACGAACGATACTGTTTTTCAGCAAACACTTATGTCACTTACAATTGTTGTTTTTGTACTTACAACAACAGTAATGCCTGACTTATTTGGACATCAGGCGCAGGTAAAAGCTGCTGCATATATCAACCAATCGACAAAAAATATTGTTGTTTACAATTATCCCAAAAGCAGTTTAAAATACATTAAACGTAACAGCAGTTTTTACACGTTGACAGACAGTACACAATATACTCAAACCCCAAACCCCTTGCATTTTTCATACAACTACGAACTCATGTTTTATTGTAACCACAAAGTTAATCACATTGAAACACCAAAAAGTTTGCAAAAAGCCCTACAAACCCCCTACGCACATTTTTATACCGATAACGAAGGCCTCAACGAAATTATTTTGAAAAAAACACCTATTGACACCGTTATTACTTACCAACATTTTAGCCTTAAACGAACAGCCAGATATTTTTTCCCAAAAAAAGAAAAATCACCTTTCGATAAAAAACATCTGGTTGTATTTAAATAATATTTTGCACTCAAAATAAACCACCTTCGACCTGCTGCAAAAGCAAAAAATACTCAATCTGAGATTGGTGTGAAAACAAAGAAAATTATTTGCCAAACATTTATTAAAAAAAAACCTTTTGTATTGTTTATTTAATAATATTATGTTATATTGAAAACCTAATATCTGTCTAATATAACAAAAGTAGTATGATACATCTGTATGCGAATGCCTCACCCCTACTACTCTCCACACAACACGCAACAATTATTAATTCTATTTTCTTTTTTTACACCTTTGGTGTTATTGCTTTTATATTGCTTATAGTATTTGTAATAAGAACATTGGCATTAAAAAAAGAACTCATAAAGAATAAAAATGCTTTAGAAGAAAAACAAACAGAAACAGAAAATCTTTCGCGTGAAATTGAAAAACGAACACGATCGATTGAAAAAGCCCTTGAAAAAGCAGAAGAAGCCAACAGGCTAAAAAGTTTATTCTTATCTAACATGAGTCACGAAATCAGAACTCCGCTTAATGGAATTGTCGGTTTTGCTGAATTAATTACCGACCCTGACATTGATCAAAAAACAAAAAAAATGTTTTCGCGGCAAATCAATTTCAACAGCGATCAATTGCTGAAACTTATCGACCAAATATTCCATCTTGCAATTTTCGAAACCGGAAAGGTTACGATCGAAAGGAGTTCATTTAATGTTTCGGATTTGATCCATTCAATTGTGCCAAAAATACAAGAGAAAATTAAATTGTTAAGTAAAAATATAAAACTGTCGATAAACATCGAAAGTAAAGATTTTGAAATAAAAACAGACAACGACAAACTGAGAGTTATTATCGAAAACCTTTTTGACAATGCCCTGAAATTTACAGAAACCGGCATCATTGAGTTTTCGTGTTTGAGGCTCGAAAATGACTTTTTGTTTGAAATTTCGGACTCGGGATGTGGTTTACGCGAAGATGAATACGAAATAATTTTTGAACCTTTTTTTCAAGGTTACGATGTTATTAAAAACATAAAAGGAGGCTCAGGACTGGGATTATCAAATGTAAAAAACTATGTAGTATTGTTGGGGGGCAAAATTTGGTGCAAAAAAAACAAACCCCAAGGTTCAATTTTCAGTTTTACATTACCGGCTCCACGCATACGCGAAACCGACATTTTCAGATACCTACAGCATATGTCAAAGAACTAATCCCTCAAGAAGCTGTATGTACGTTTTTATTCCTTGTTTGATTTCGCTTATATAAATATGTTCGTTAGCTGTATGTGAACGAGCCGAATTGCCGGGCCCGATTTTTACCGACTGATAATTCATAAGCGACTGATCGCTTAATGTTGGTGACCCAAAGCATTCAATATTCATTGATAAGGCTTTTTGTACAAAGGCGTGATTCATATCGATTCCTGATGAATTAAGTCGTTTTGATCGCGGCTTTACATCACAATGCAACAGCTTACTTATGATTTCAATGATTTCTGAATTTGAATAACACTCGTTGGTACGCACATCAATTACAAAAGAACAGGTATCGGGCACCACATTGTGCTGAAAACCGGCGTTAATAATTGTAACAGTCATTTTAACTTCGCCCAGTACTGGCGATACTTTTTCGAAACGATAATTTTTGATTTTATCGATTTCGTCAAGAGCAAGATAAATGCTGTTTATCCCTTCGTTTCGGGCGGCATGCCCGGCTTTACCATGCACAACACAGTCAATTACCAATAAGCCTTTTTCGGCTATTGCAAGTTTCATCTGAGTAGGTTCACCTACTATGGCAAAATCAACCTTATCAAGTTTTTTAACAAGTTGTGCCATCCCATTTGGCCCCGAACTTTCTTCTTCGGCAGTAGCTGCGTATATTAAATTGAAAGGCAGATCTTTTCTCTCATAAAAATATTTAAATACTGCCAATAACGATACCAAAGGAGCCCCGGCATCGTTACTTCCAAGTCCAATAATTTTATCGCCTTCGTGAGTGGCATAAAACGGATCGTATGTCCAGCCATCAACCGCTTTTACGGTATCGATATGTGAGTTAAGCAGAATTACCGGTTTGTTATCGTCCCAATACTTGTTGCAACTCCAGGTGTTATGCAAAAATGTATTGTAGGGAATTTTCAGTATATCAAGATGTTTACGAATTAATGCGGCCGCATCTTCCTCTTTTCCCGAGAGCGAAGGTGTTGATATTAAACTTTTCAATAAATCTATACTACTTTCCGAAAGCTCATCAATTGTCATAGCAAGTGGTTTAAAATAAATGTGAAATAAATGCAAAAAGCATTATTCACAATCAAAAACATGCGAGAAAACTTAAAATTCATTTTATCACACAGTACAATAAAAATATTTTATGTGCAGCTTGCGTAATTATTCTCAATATGCAAGTTTACTATTTTTTCGATTGAATATGATGAATTTACAATCAAAATTTATCAAGACACAACAATTTTTAAAAATTGCAAAAACTCAAAGGATTGTCTTTTTTTGAAGTAATACATTCGCGTTTCGGATTAGTCAATTAATAATTTGCCCGAAAAAATATTTTCTTGCTGATATACCAAAAATGTATATACACCACGCGAGAGATGACGAATATTGATCGAAACTGAAGGCTCGGAATATTTATTAACAAACACCTGCTTACCCTGATTATCGAGCAACATAATTTTATACGATTGTACATGTTTGTTGTCAATCGTAAAGTAAACAATGTCATTGGCAGGGTTAGGATGCATATTGCATTGAATATTTTTCGATAATGATATATCCAAAGAAGCAACAAGCTCAATTGTAAAACTCTCAGTCGCCTCTTCATAATTATCGTTACCAAGCTGAATTACTTCAAGGGTAACAGGCCCTGTATTTATTGCCCTAAATTCGTCGCCGGCTAACTGAATAATGTTGTTGTCTGAAATAATTATCTGACTAATTTCGAGCCCCGAACTTGTTGTAAAATCATTGTAAGTAAACACTTGCCCAACAACAAGTGTATCAGAAATTGTTGTAAAAATTTGTTGCGAAGCTTTATTTACAATTATCGGAATAACGATTTCGGTGCCCTGCCAGTAATCATTTCCGGGCTGAGTTGCTGTTATATAGGTCGATCCAGCATTAAGCACTGTAAGCAGATTATCGTCGGTAATTTTCACAACAGAAGTATCGGCAACAACTAGCTGCACCGGCAATTCCGAAATTGATGTTGCTGTAAAATCTACAGGATCACTCGTGTAATATAAATCAGCTAAAAGCGTATGCTCAATGGTTTGAATACCTTTTTCGATTATTACAACTGTACTGTCAATCAAAGATTGCCACATACTGTTGCCTGCTTGCTGTACATAAACAAATGCTTCGCCTACTCCTTCGATAGAATACGTACCGTAATCTCCAGTCTTAAGAATACTATTGTCTGCAGTATATACTAGCGGTAAGTTTGCCGATGTTTCGACAGGCAAAACAACTTGTTGCTGATGATAAAACGCAAATATTGTGTCGGCAATATTCACTGTTTGAGTACCTTTAATAACCTCAACCCGAATTAATGTGTCAAGAGCATAATAAAAATCGTTTCCATTATTTGAAATAAAAATATCGACCTGGCCGGTATTCATTGTTTGAAATGAATTGCCAGCTACATTAAGAATGGCCTGATCTGATGATTCGATATTTACAGGTAATGATGAAAAACTTATCAATGACATTACTGAATCGGTATAAGGTATTTCGTTATCAACCAAAAGTGTAAAATTTTGATTTGCTTTAACAATTTCTATTGGTAAAGCCTGTTCAATTTCGTAATACAAATCGTTACCGGGATGCGAAGCAACAATATGAGCAACACCAGTTCCGGTAGGAACAATCATACCATCAGAAACAATACAAACCGATGAATCGGAACTTACAAGCAGTGGCTGAAGCCCTGAAGTTAAAGTAACCGAAAAATCAATTGCTGATTCACTATATTCAATCACCTCGTCGTACTGTGCTATCACATTCTGAATACCTTTTTTCACTTCAAACTCAAAACTTACAGGCTCTGCTGCATTAACATATTCGTTTCCGTTTTGACTAAAACTGATTTGGGTTGTACCCAGGGCTTTTAAGAAAAGAGTATCGGCCAATACCGAAGCCACCGATGTATCTGAAATTGAAATATCAAGAGGTAAACCTGCACTCGAATACCGGGGTATAATAATCTGTTGTTCTCCAAATTCAATCTCACTAAATGGTTCAATATTAATATGCTGATGTCCTTTCTCAACGGTCAGTACTTTAAAAACAGGCCCTACATTTTTATAACACGAACTGCCATTCTGATATGCATTAATAATTGTTTTGCCAATTCCTTTCATGTAAATCGAATCGTTTACCAAATCGACATACTCATCGGTACTCGTTGTAAAAGTTACAGGCAAACCCGATGTCGAATAGGCACTTATTACCAATGGGTTATACGTGAATGGCTGTATTGGGATAGGTTCGAAATACAAATGCTGCGATGCACGTTCAATTGTAACCCATTCTCCTTGAGCAACAGCAGTAACATCATTTGAACCACCACAATTGCTGTCGTAAACTAACTCAACAATGCGTATTTGCGATCCACAATAGGTTGAATCGAGTATTAGTGGAGAATTTTCGGAATTTTCGATATCGTGAATTACACCATCGCTATTTATTTGCCACCAATATTCGGTTTGTATTTCACCGGTACATTCATCAAGTTCGTCAACCCAGGTTGCCGGTATTGCATACAAAGTATCGAAAAATACAGGCTGCTTATCAACCCCAGGTAACTCTACACAAACCGGAGGATCGTTTACCTTCATTACCGACATCAATGCAACAGCTTTTGTGCTGAACAAATACCCGTCGGATACCTGCACTTCAATTTTTCGCATGTACGACTCGTTTGGATTATCGTGTTCAATCCGATATTCAATTTGCGATACTATCATTTCGAGTTCATCGTTTGACAAGTTTCCGGTATTGTTAATAATTACCGAATCGGTTTTGTTGTCAATAATTTCTATTCCGGGTTGAGAACTATCACAATAAATATATTCGTATTCAATATCGTACACATTATTTTTCAATACTAACACAACCTGCTGAATGGTATCAAAATCGGTATCGGTAATTGTTATATCTGAGTCGGCAATAAAACCACCATCAATATTTTCGACACTTAAGCCTTTATAATGAATTCCGGTTATTCCCGAACTGTTGTCATAGTCAAGATTAATTTCGGGAGCAGAATTTAAAGTAATGAAAAAGTCTTCGTCGGAATATGCAATACCTACCGAATTTTCGGCAAACACCTTAAACCACACAGTATCCGGTCCGGGTAATCCGTACATTTGCACTTCGAAATCGGTATGCATACTATCGGAAAAACCTGCAAATGTCCGATTAGCAGCATCAACATCAAAATCGGGATGTTCGGCCCAAACCACACCTTTATCGTAAACCACACTATCGTTTAAATGAGTAATTGTTCCTGAAATTTTTGCACTTGTTCTCAAAACATCTTCAACATGCGAAAAAATAACAACCGGCAATCCGGGCTTTGTTTCAAATACAATATCACTCCCATAGCCAACACCATCGATACTTGCAGCGTAAGGCCGGGCATAGTATGTTGTATAGGGCTCAAGATTATTGATTGTTAGTATTATCGAATCGGCACTTCCATTACGCTCGCTTATAAAGTCGGTAATATCGGGGTTTGGCTCAGTATCCCAACATATTCCGTACGATTCAATTTGTTTACCATTAGTGTCTTCGATTTTTCCGGCAACAACAGCCGAACTGCTCGTAATATTGCGTGCGTTAGCTGATGATACTTCGGGAGGAATACCCTGTGTTGTAAACGACCACAACGGGCTTATTGACTGGAGTGATCCATCGGAAACAGCAACTTTCCAATAATACGTTGTATTGTAATCGAGATCTGAAACTGAGTAATAATTCCGGTTTTGAGTTTGACCAATAAGAGGAGGATTTTCAGACGTTCCGAAAAATACTGAATAGGTGACAAAATCTCCGTTAGGATCGCCACCTGACCATCGGAGTTGTGGGTTAAACTCAACTGTTTGTGCGTAATTTGAAGGATAAGGTGCCTGTGGCGTATACGGTGCAATATTTTCGTGTACTCCTGAAATCACAACATCATCGATATACATATACTGAGAATGCGTAAGGTCAAAATTCTGTTGAATAAAGATTAATCGCACTACTTGTCCGGCATAATTTTCAATTGATGCAGTATAATTAACCCAATCGGCATCGGTATAACTTCCTTCAAAAAAGTTGATTAATTCTGTTGATCCCTGTTCGGGCATCAGTATTGCTTTTTGAGTATTGTTTGGAGTTTCTTCCGAAGTCACTCGTTTAACCCAAAAACTAATGTTTCCATTTGATGGTGCTAAAAAAGTTAAAGAAGCTACATTATTTGATCGCGAAGAGAATGAGGGTTTCGATAATCGCATACTATACGTTCCGTTGTGTCGCTGTTCGCTAACAATTGAGGTCATTCCTGAGTGTGACAATGTGCTTGATCGGCTTTCGAAACTTTCGGAAAAAGGAGTTGATATATTTTGGTGTACAACAGGTTCGAGCCCAATAATTGCCGATTGGTTGTATGAATAATTTTTTGCACTCGGATCGAGCAACGACAGCATAAAATATCCGTTTGAGCTTCCACTCCATCCCCAGTTAAAATGGAAATATTCTCCATCATATCCATCACAAACAAATGCATGCCCCACACTGCCCGAGAGATTGTAACCTGCATACAATACCGGTTTTCCCTGATCCAAATCATTCCGCAGGGCTTGTTTCCAATCGCTTTCGCTATCCCACTTATCGCGATCAGAATGAAAATGTACCGAGTTGTATTTAAAATTTTCGGTAAGAGCAATTGCCGCATCTTCGAGGTAAGCACCTGATCCATAGGGGTCGAATTGCATATTAACCGATACAGCAGCATGATACAATAAGGTTTGAACTGCCGATATTTCGCTAGTAACAGTATTGGGCATTGCCGACCAACTGTATGTTTGGTTTGCAAAATTTGCCGATAATTGCCCATATGGGCTTGAATATGAATTTGAACCACGTCCGGTTAGCGGGTATTGCCAGTATTTCATTACCTGCGCCATGGCTGTAGCAACACATCCCACCCAAGCATGTCCGTTTCCTGCCGAACTAATAGGGTCTTCGGGAGCCAATTCATTAAAATATAATCCTTGATTCCAACGAGTACTTAGCAATGGACCTACTGCCGACACCGATTTTAAAGGTACCGGAGGCCCATGGGGAGATGTAAGCCTTTCCCATTTTTGTCGTGTTTCTATCTTAGGATGAACATCATACTTAATTGCATGTGAAATTTCGTTTTCAACACCATCGATCCACTCTTGTAATTGCACCGGAACATGATCGTTATCGAAACCAGAGTGAAGCGAATAGCCAATTACCGGCTCAACTTTGTTTGTACCCGAAACCATTACCCAGGCTCCCTGCAAAAAACGAATAATGTAAAATGAAGTCTGATTGTTTTTTTTATGCTCATGAACATCTTCAATGCTTTGCAAATCAATACCACTTAAACCTCGGCTGTTGAGCCAATATACTGCTACAGTTTTGGCTTCCGACTCGGATACACTGCCTCCATACGTAAGGCTTAATGTAAACATGAATATAAAAAACAGGATTGCTTGCTTCATCTTTAAACTTTTAGCTGATGGCATTTATTGGCTAAGAAGATTTTCTAAAATACCATTTTTATATCTAATTATCAATAATAAAAATTACTGAAATTTGTTTACCAAAAACAAGCTATCGCACATTTTTGTTTTAAAAAACAGTATATCAACGCATAAAAAAAGTGAATAAACTGGATTTTTGTTTATTCACTTTTTTTATTTTGAGTATAGAATATTGTATTTAATCAATATCGATAAACGATTCAACCTTTTCGTTTAAAAGTGCAATATTAAGCACATCGGCAATTGTTTCAACAAAGTTGAATTTCACCCCTTTGATATAAATCTCTTTTATTTCTTCAATATCTTTGCGGTTTTCTTCCGAAAGAATAATTTCGGTAATACCGGCACGTTTTGCTGCCAGTATTTTTTCTTTAATACCACCAACAGGCAACACTTTTCCCCTCAGAGTGATCTCACCGGTCATTGCGAGGTTATTTTTTACTTTACGCTGAGTGAAAGCCGATGCCAACGAAGTAACCATTGTAATTCCGGCCGATGGCCCGTCTTTAGGAATTGCTCCCTGCGGTACGTGCACATGAATATTCCATTTCGAAAAAATTTCGGAGTTGAGACCAAGCAATTGAGCATGCGACTTAATATACTCTAAAGCCAGCATTGCCGACTCTTTCATCACTTCACCGAGGTTTCCGGTAAGTGTAAGTTGTCCTTTTCCTTTACTCAGGCTCGACTCAACATACAATATTTGTCCTCCAACAGCAGTCCATGCCAGGCCGGTAACAACACCAGCAAATTGATTTCCCTGATATTGCTCTTTCAAATATTTAGGCACACCTAAAATCTCGCTTGCCAAATCTACTGTAATTGTTTTGTCAACTTTTTCTTCAGATGCTATTTTTCGAGCCAACCTGCGAACTAATGTTGCCAATTGTTTATCAAGTTCTCGTACTCCCGACTCACGGGTATATTTTTCGATAATAAATTCATAAACTTCAGTGCTTATTTCAAACATTCCGGAGTCGATCCCGTGATTTTTAATTTGCTTAGGCCACAAATGCCTTTTGGCTATTTCAATTTTTTCTTCAACCAAATATCCACTTACCTCAATAAGTTCCATGCGGTCGAGCAAAGGTTGACTAATTGAATTCAGAGTGTTGGCCGTAGCCACAAACATAACTTTAGACAAATCGTATTCAACTTCGAGATAATTATCGTGAAATTCGAAATTTTGCTCAGGATCAAGCACTTCGAGTAAAGCTGATGATGGATCGCCGCGAAAATCGCTTGAAACTTTATCAATTTCGTCGAGAATAAAAACCGGATTCGATATTTTTGCTTTTTTTACATTTTGGATTATTCTCCCGGGCATGGCTCCTATGTATGTTTTACGGTGTCCACGAATCTCAGCTTCATCGTGTAATCCTCCTAAACTCATGCGAATATAATTTCGCCCTAATGCACGGGCAATTGATTTACCAAGCGATGTTTTTCCAACTCCCGGAGGCCCGTATAAACAGATTATTGGCGATTTCATGTCTTTTTTAAGCTTAAGCACAGCCAAATGCTCGAGAATACGCTCTTTAACTATTTCGAGTCCATAATGATCTTGGTCAAGTACATTTTCGGCATGATCCATTTCAAAATTATCTTCCGAAAATTCGTTCCACGGTAAGTCAAGCAAAGTTTGTAAATAATTAAGCTGAACCGAAAAATCGCCCATCATTGGATTTAGACGCGAAAGCTTATCGAGTTCTTTTTGAAAAACTTTAGCAACATTTTCGTTCCATTTTTTTTCATCGGCTCGTTTTTTCAGCTCTTCAATTTCTTTTTCGGCCGGGCTTCCACCCAACTCATTTTGTATTGTTTTCATTTGCTGTTGAAGCAAATATTCGCGTTGTTGCTGATCAATATCGGTTTTTACCTTTGTTTGAATATCTTTTTTTAACTCAACCAACTGCAACTCGCGCACAAGAAACGATATAGCCTGTACACCTCTGTCGTGAAGTGAGTCGAGTTCAAGTAGCTCTTGTTTTTCTTCGACTTTAATTCCCGAGTTTGAACAAATAAAATTAATAAGGAATGCAGGATTTTCGATATTCCGAACAGCAAATGTTGCTTCGGGTGAAACGTTTGCTGAGTTTTTAGCAATTTTTATGGCTATATCTTTTAACGACTCAACAACAGCCTCAAACTCTTCGGGTTTTGTTGTTGGTTTTGCATCAATTAAATTTTCGACTTTAGCTAAATGATATGGTTCCTCTGTAATAACTTTATCTAAGCGATAACGTTGTTTTCCCTGAATAATTACCGTAGTATTGCCATCGGGCATTTCGAGTATTTTTAAAATTTTTGCTACGGTTCCTACTCTGTTCAAATCCTTATCCGCGGGTTCATCAACATCGGGATCTTTTTGCGAAACTGTACCCAGTATTCCTTTTTTACGATATACATCGCGAACAAGTTTAAGTGATTTTGCCCGCCCTACCGAAATTGGCAACACAACACCCGGAAATAAAACGGTATTACGTAAAGGTAAAATTGGCAGTAATTCGGGCAAGTTGTTTTCAACCAGATCATCCTCAACTCCATCGGCTATTATTGGCACATAGCCCTCATCATCGTTATCTAAACCTGTAAATATAAACTGTTTACTATCTTTCATATTCTTAAATTTCGTCTTATCAATAAAAAAAACACACACTGTCAATGTGTCGTATTTTCATTGTGTGTTTTATTAATCATTTATTTGTCAATAGCCATGCCAAAATTTGCACTGACCGGTAAGTACACACAATGCAGAATTCTAAAATAAAACGATTGGGTTATTGGTTTATTTATTGGAATAAATATCATTCAAAACATTTGCAACATTACGAGCAACATCTTCTCTCCCTTTTTGTGCATAATGTTCAGTGGTCCAGTCTTGATCGATAAACTGATTATCGGGCACAGTGAAAAAATTATCGACAACAATAACCCCTTTCGAAGAATAATAGTCAATCAGGAGTTGTCGATTCTGATTCATCAAAAAAATCAGATCGTTACCAACCAAGCTGGCAGCTTTATCGGTATTTTCCGACAAAAGATTAAACACAAGGTTCCATCCTCGCTGGTTTGCCAGTTCAACAATTTGATCAAAATCGGCAATTCGTGGGTTTTTAAGCGTATCGATCTGAAATCCATAAGCTTTAATATAATGACACGCAAGACGTATTTGATCCCAGTTTACCGAATCGGGAGGCAACTCATAACCTTGCTTATCTTTCCACCTGTTCCACTGATATACATTTTGGTGTGGAAAATCGTACGGAAAAACCAGCTTATCTTTTTTCCATTTTCGGATAAATTGTTTTTCTCTCTCTTCGGGTGTCTTAATATCGTATGCTTTAAACGAGAGTAAAAACCGACTTAACAAGGGAGGCCTGTCGCGTAAAAGCATTAAGCTTTTTTGCAAAGAGGTTTCAAGATCCGAATAAATCCACTGGGCATTAAACGACCGCATATTGAGGGTTACAACAACTGTCGAAATATTCGAATTGTCGGGAATATGTTGCAGCAATACTTTATATACTCCGGCATGTGCTGCAGCTTTTGATATATCATCAACCTTAATATCAGGTGTATATTCATCAATAAATTCACTTATTTTACGGGTATCTCTGTCGTTTTTATGATACGAAAAATTCGACGATTCGGCCAGGTAAACAACATCGGTGTTGAGAGGTACATTGCGAACACGATTGATAATTGACGAATGTTTTTGGATATCGGCTTCAAAAAAATATTTACTGTACACAATATTCATTACAATTGCTAAAACAAGCAAATACAAAATTCGTATCAATATTTTTTTTAGAGTTTTTTGCATTCTTTAAAACTGAAAATAAATAAAGGGAAAATTATCAACCCCGGCAAAAACAATAATAACAAATATCATAACACTGTATACACTCCAACGGCTTACAACATTCATTTGTGCGATTGTTTTATCGAATCGTTTATTGTATAAAATAATATCGGATAAAATAAATAATCCTAAAAACACCCATACATAATAAGGTATTATCAAGTTGGCAGCATCAACATTTGAGTTCGAAAAAATCAAAGCAAACAAGTTCATTGCCTCAGAAAAACTTTGACTTCGAAAGAAAATCCATATAAAACTTACCAGCACGAAAGTTTTTAGGGCATGCACAATATGCCATACCGAAAATGCTTTATTGTGAATTGAAACCGAAAAGATTTTCTGAAGGGCTTTTTCGAAAAGGTATAACACCCCGAACAATGCACCCCAAATTAAAAAAGTCCAGTTTGCTCCGTGCCATATTCCACTAACCACAAACACAATCAAAATATTCACTATCCACCGTATTTTTCGCACCCTGCTTCCTCCCAGCGGAAAATATAAATAATCGCGAAACCATGTTGATAGTGAAATATGCCAACGCTGCCAAAATTCGTCGATACTTTGTGCTAAATAAGGAGTTTTAAAATTATCGATAATTTGAATTCCCATTATCAGAGCACTACCTATTGCAATGATTGAGTATCCGTAAAAATCACTGTAAATTTGAAACGAATAAAAAAATACTCCCTTTAAAATATCGACCGAATGATAGTTCTGGGGTGCTGTATATATTTGATCAACAATACCCGAGAGATTATCGGCAATTACCATTTTAATAAATAAACCATACAAAATTAGTCGTAATCCGTTTGCTAAATTTTTATAACTAAAATTGTGTTTTTGCTTTAATTGTGGAGTAAGCCTCGAGAATCGCTCAATAGGCCCTGCTACAAGCTGAGGGAAAAACGACACATACAATGCAAAATATCCCAAATGCCTTTCGGCCTTTTGCCGGCCATAATATACATCAATTGAATAGCTTAAGGTTTGAAATGTATAAAACGATATACCTACAGGCAACAGCAAATTCATTACAGGTGCATTGTGCAACACGTTAAACTGCTGTAAAATATAACTCACATTTTCAGAAACAAAGTTGAAATATTTAAAAGAAAAAAGTAAGCCTAAATTGGTCAAAAGACTTAAAATAAGAAAAGGCCTTCGTTTTTTTTGTTCGGGTATTTTTTCCATCATTAAACCCGAGAAATAATCGATTAGGGTAGATACAACAATCAATACAATATATTCGATTTTCCAGCTCATGTAAAAATAATAGCTGGCTGCCAAAAGCATTATCCATCGGTATTTGTGTGGTATCAAATAGTACAGAATAATAACAACAGGCAAAAAATATATAAAACTGATTGTATTAAAAAGCATTGCACAAGAGGATAAAAATAAAGATTTGCAAAATAAATAAATTATTTCCGAACCAAATCGATATATGAATAATTAAACCCGTTTTTTTCGTCGTAATGATCGTCTCTTGTTTCTTCGCGCCATTGGGTATAATCAATTTCAGGAAAAAACACATCGGCATCAAAATCTTTATGAACAAGTGTCAGATAAAGCTTGCTTGCCATTGGGTAAAACTGACGGTAAACCATTCCGCCACCAATAACAAAAGCTTCCTGTTCATCTTTTACCTTTTCTAAAGCTTCATCAATCGACGAAACAACCTCACAACCATCGAAACACTCATCAATTTTATCACTTATCACAATATGCCTGCGATTGGGCAATGGCCATTTGGGCAACGACAAAAGCGTGTTACGCCCCATGATAAGAGTTTTTCCGGTAGTAATTTCCTTAAAGCGTTTCAAATCATGAGGTAAATGAAACAGCAAATCGTTGTTTTTGCCTATTGCAAAGTTTTGTGCAATTGCTACAATTATTGATATGTTATTTTTTATTGTCATTGGTCATTGGTCATTAGTCATTAGTCATTGGTCATTAGTCATTGGTCATTGATAAAAAGCGTCACTAATGACTTTTGACTAATGACTATTTTTTAAATAGCAACTTTTCCTTTTATATGCGGGTGCGACTGGTAATTAAGCAGTTCGAAATCTTCGTATTTAAAGTCAAAAATGCTTT
>CAZARW010000060.1:0-17658 GCA_964487645.1 uncultured Prolixibacteraceae bacterium | reverse complement strand
AGCAATTATTCAGCAGGCTCTCTTTGTTATTCATTACCGGAAACAAACGCTCCTGAATGTCGATAACAAGAGCCAATGTATCGTTTTTGTTAATTTTCATATATAGTATGTTTGTTGCGTTTTGCTTTTAACTGTAAACACGGCAATGCAATAACGAAATTAATTTTGAAAATACTTTGGATTAAAATAAGTGGTGAGTAAATGTTAACAATTATTTACATGAGAGTTTTCTCGATTTTTGCCCTAAATAACCACCGTGGTGCCGTTTAGCATAATCGGCACTTGTAAAACAAATACGTTTCATCATCAATACCATTAAGGCATCGCCAATAACTGTCATAACTGTAGTTGATGTGCTTGGGGTTAAGCCCAGAGGACAGACTTCGGGCGGATTTCCAGTAAAAATGCACACATTGCTTTGTTTAACAATTTCGCCGTGAGGATTACCGGTAATTAAAATAAATGGAATATCGGGATATAGGTTATGTGTTAAGTCTATGAGTTCAATAATTTCACGTGTTTTCCCTGAATTTGAAATTAGAATCATAACGTCGTTTGGTGCAAGAATTCCTAAATCGCCATGTTGAGCATCGCTGGGGTGCAAAAATACCGACGGGGTACCTGTTGAGCTAAATGTGGTGGCAATGTTTTGAGCAATTTGTCCGGCTTTGCCCATGCCGCTTATAACCAGTTTGCCTTTAAGTTGATGCACCTGTTTATATATCAGATCAATTGCTTTTGAGTAATTCTCGTCAATTGGTATGTTTTGAATTGCCTTAGCTTCGTGTGCAAAAATTGCCTGTATATCTTCTTTCATGTGTAAAGTATGTTTTAAGTCGATTTTTGTATTGCTAAATTTTATTTTAGCAATTGGTAAAAGGTTGTACAAAAATAGTTTTATTAAATATTTTTTGAATAATAATTAGAACCGAAAATATATAAATGGTTGTAAGTTGCTTGTATAAAAAAGCTGAATTACAAAAAGCACAGCCATACACACAATAATTTTTGTTATCCATGGCAATGTTATAAATTTTCCACGAATAAATTCTTGCCAGCGTGCAGGAATACCATGAATCAAAAAACCAGCAATTATTATTGAAATAATTACAGGGTAGGCTAGGGTAAAGTTCCATAGAACACCAATATTAAACGAGTACCACATGCGATTTGCCATTTGCCAAACATGGTCGGCGCTTTGTGCTCTGAAAAAGATCCATCCGAGGCATACAATATGAAAAGTCAGTAAAACCATTAGGGGTTTTAATAGCTTGTTCCCAAAATATTTACGGCGGATTGGTGAAAATATTTTTTCAAATACAAGTACAACACCGTGTAACGAGCCCCAAATAACAAAACGGATATTGGCGCCATGCCATAAACCTCCCAATACCATTGTAATCATTAAGTTGAGCAATGTGCGTATTTTTCCTTTACGGTTTCCTCCTAAAGGGATGTATAAATAATCGCGTAACCAGGTCGAGAGGCTTATGTGCCAACGTCGCCAAAAATCGGTAAGTGACAACGCCTTGTAGGGAGAGTTGAAGTTTACAGGCAGTTTAAATCCCAGCATTAGAGCTATGCCAATGGCAATATCGGTATATCCCGAGAAATCGCCGTAAATTTGCAAAGCATAACCATAAACTGCTAATAAATTTTCGACTCCGGTATAGCTGCCGGGTGCATCAAACACTCTGTCAACAAAATTGAGTGCCAGATAATCGGATAAAATAATTTTTTTTGTTAATCCGCAAAGAATAAGAAATACTGCATGCCCAAATTCGTTTTTTGAAACAGAATAGGGTTTATACAATTGCGGAATAAATGCCGATGCACGAACAATCGGTCCGGCAACTAATTGGGGGAAAAATGCAAGGTAAAAACTAAAATCAAAAATATTGCGCACAACTTCTGTTCTGCCTTTATAAATATCAACAAGATAACTGATGGCCTGAAATGTGAAAAACGATATTCCAATAGGAAGAATTATACTGTGGGTATCAATTTTTTGTGACGCAAAAGTATTCCATATTCCTGCAAGCCAATTATAGGTTTCAAATGCATTATTGAAAAAATGGTTAACAATGTCGGTAAAAAAATATGCATATTTAAAGTAAATCAGTAAGAGCAGGTTTATAGCAATACCAAAACCAATCACGGTTTTTTTTAATAATTTATGTGTTGTTGCTGCGGCAAGTAGTCCAAATAAATAATTAAAACTGCACGAAAAAACAAGTAAAATGTAAAACCATCCTCCGGTTTTATAATAAAAAAATATGCTGATAATGAGTAGATATATGTTGCGTGTGCGAACTTTTTTATAAAAAAAAGAGTACAATCCTACAATTATCACAAAAAACACCCAAAACGAAATGTGTGTAAAAAGCCAGGGTGAAGTGGGTGAGTAGCTTAGCCAGTCAATTATTTTGTTTATGAATAATTCACTCATAGTGTTATGTGCTTAGCTGTTAATGTTTGTTTATTGGTATTACTAGTAGTTTTTTTCGTTCTCTGTTTTATTGTTGTTGAGTCGGGGCTTATATCGTTTGTTTTTAGGGTGTGAAAAAAGCTATTGTATTGAGTCATAAAATTGTCAAAAAGTATTTTACCTATTTGTTCGCCACCAAGGTTTGTAAAGTGTGCATAGTCCGAACGAGCCCATCCTTTTTCAACCCATTTTACAATTGAGTTTTTTCCTCCCATTGCATTGTGCATATCCCAAAAAACAGCATTGCAATTGTGTGCAGCATTGCGTTGGGTTCGAATTATTTCATCAATATTTTCGTACGAAACAAAGTGTCCGTTTTTATTGTATGCCATATCCGAAACACCGATAACAACAATGGGAATATTGCCTGAATTTTTTTGCATGTTACAAATGTCGTTTTCAAGAGCAATGCGATAATTGTTGTATGATTCGCGCCTATCGCGAATAAGATTTAAACCAAAATGCATAATAATCATTGAGGGCTGAATAATGTTGTTGATTTTTTTGAACGACTCCATATCGAAGCGCGAACTAATCAAATTCAAATTGCCTCTAAAGGGTACATGATCGACATAAACTCCCCGGTTGCTTTCAATTAAAATTCCATATACCACAAAACTGTCGCATTGGCTAAATATGAGTTTAAGTTGTTTTGGAGTTTGATCAAAATTCAGATCAACAACTCCTTGTGTTTCGTTATTAATTTTTATCTCTTTTACATTGTTTTGGTCATTTTGATATTGTAAATCGGCTTTGCCCGAGCAAAGTATGCGTACATTATTGTATTGATGATTTTCGGAGCGGTTGTTTATTCGGATAGTGTTGCTTTTATTTAAAGGAGTAAAGTATTGTCCGTAAATGCCGTAGTCTCTTTTTTCTTTGTCGGGATTGGTAACTATCGTTTTTTTAAAATCGTTTGTTATCACGGCAACTTTTTCGGTTGCATTAAAATACATTTCGGCAGGCATAAAGCCAATGCCGTTGCCTCCAAATTTTTTTTGAAACTGTTTTCGTAAGGTGTAGGTAATATGATCACCTTCAATTTGTGAATCGCCGTAATAGATGATTCGAATTTTTGAATCTTTGGATTTACTAATTTCTTTAAAAAATGAATTAAGAATTGTGTCGTGTTTTGGAAATACAAAATAATTATTTGTTAGCGAATCTGTATCAATATTTTTAGCGAAAATTGTTTTCTGAATGCTGTCGCTAAAGTTGGTTGTATCGGCTGAATAATTGGATGTTATGGGCGATTTTTCATGCGAATTGTCTTTGTTTTTTTGCATTAAACCAATAATTGTATTGTGGTGCTTATAGCTTATTGCCAGCATCAAAACTACGAGTAAAAAAGCAAAGGTTTTTAAAGGGTTCATTTGTAAGGGTTTGTTCAAAAATAGAAAAATTACAAGAATATATGCTTTATTTTTATAATTTGGAGCTTCAATTTTTACTTAGTATTTCAATTGTAGTTAAAAGAATTGTTTATAATTGATATTTTTGATTTTACTTGTTGTGTTTATCAGATTGTTTAAAGTATGAATTTTTGTTATAATCATACAGCGATATTTCTTTCGGTGTATATAATATTTTGCTCATGAAGCGAAAAGTTGATAGTCAAAAAAATAAACAAATCGAAGATCGTTGGTTAGTCGTTTTAAATCCCAATGCCGGTGGTAAGTTGGCACAAAAACGCTGGCCTTCAATAAAAAAAGAGCTCGATAAAGCAGGCATATTTTTTAAGCTTTTTAAAACTCAAAAACCATTGCACGCTGTAAACGTTGTTGGCCAAAAAATTGAGAATGGTTTTCGAAAAATTATTGTTGTTGGTGGTGATGGTACCTTGCACGAAGTAGTAAATGGAATAATGCAGCAAAAACATGTAAGCCTCGATCAGATTATGCTGGGTATTATTTCGGTTGGATCAGGTAACGATTGGATTAAAACACACAAAATATCAGATAACTACAAGGAAGCTATTCAGCAAATAAAACAAGGGCGAACTATTGATCAGGATATTGGTTGTGTAATGTATAAAAATGGCAGTGGCAAAACCGAAAAACGTTTTTTTGTCAATTCGGTTGGAATTGGTTTCGATGCCAGGGTTGTAAAATATATTTTGCCAAAAAAAATGCAAGGAAAATCACATAAAGCCGATTATGTAAGGGGGCTTGTAAAATCACTTTTTACACATAAAAATGTGAATAGTTTAATTCAATTAGATAATAAGCAAATTAATGCCAAAGTGTTTAATCTTACTATTGGAATTTGCCAATACAAAGGAGGTGGTTTTAAATTGTTACCCAATGCTATACCAAACGATGGTTTGCTTGATGTAACTCTTGCCTGCAAAATATCGAAACGAAAATTAATTGTTGTTTTGCCCAAAATATTTGGTGGTAAAGTCGAAACCATTAAGTATTTCGATTTTTATCAGGTACAAAATATGAAAATTGATGTTTCGCGGCCTATTCACATCGAAGCTGATGGCGAATATTTGGGTTTTAACCCTTTACAGGTAATGATAGCTCCCGGCAGATTACGCCTTATCTCAGCATATACCAATTAAGCAAAAACTTTGTCGAGCTCATCGGCCATGGCATTTGCAAGTGCAATTGCTTGCTCGTATTTTTCAGATTTCAGTGCTCCTTTTTCTTCAACCGGAGGGTTGACAAGCTGCCATTGAATTTGTTCCGAAAATTTTTCGAGATTTTTTACGCCACCGCCACTCCAGCTATATGATCCAAAAATTCCTAAAAGATGATCTTTTATGCCTTTGTGTACAATTTCGCTCAAAACATGTTCAAGGGTTGGGAACATTTCGTTATTGTATGCGCTGCTGCCTGCTATAAGGCCTTTGTATTTAAAAATATCATTAATGATAAACGACATGTGTGTTTTTGAGGGATCATAAATTCTGATATTTTTAATTCCGCGTATTGCAAGTTGCCGGGCAATAACATCGGCCATTTTTTCAGTATTTCCATACATCGAGCCAACTAAAATTACAACTCCTTTGTCGCTTGTGTAGCTGCTCCATTTTTTATATTTATCGATAATGTATGCAATATTACTTCGCCAGATTATTCCGTGCGAAGGGGCAATTTGTTTTATCTCGATGTTACTGAGTTTGGTAAGGGCGCGTTGCGTATGAGGGCAATATTTTCCAACAATATTGGTAAAATACCGCATGATTTCGTTTTCGTAAAACTCGAGGTTAATTTCATCATCAAAAATACCTCCGTCAAGTGCACCAAAGCTTCCAAATGCATCGTTCGAAAATAGTGTTTTTGTGTTTTTTTCGTAGGTAACCATGCTTTCGGGCCAATGAACCATCGGAATTGTATAAAATGAAAGAGTATGCTTGCCAAGTTTTAGTTCATCTCCATCCGAAACCGATAATGTGTTTTCTTTTATTCCGTAAAAATTATCAATCATCGGAAATGTTTTTTTGTTGCCCACCAAAGTAATATTTGGGTATTTGTTGCGCAAAGCCAGCAAGCTGCCCGAATGGTCGGGTTCAACATGGTTTATTATCACGTAATCGATAGGTTTGTCGGCTAAAAGAGTGTCGAGTTTTTCGAAATAATCGTCCGTAAATTTCCGATCAACTGTGTCAATTAAACATACTTTATTGTCAACAATAAGGTATGAATTATAACTTACGCCGTAGGGAAGCGGCCACAAATTCTCAAATAATTGTGTTCTTCGGTCGTTCACTCCCATGTAAAAAATATTTTTCGATAACTCAGTATTGTGCATAGCAGTTTCTGTTTGTTAATTATTGACGAAATTACAAGTTTTTATCAATAAAATCATATCCTGAATAATTACAAGCCGAGTATTAACTCAAATTTTACCGAATTATCTATTTTTGTAAAAAAATATAATTATGGCATTCGACAAAAAAAGCAGAGCACTTGTGTTTCCCCGTGTAGGGAAGTTTTCGATGGTAATATTTGCCTTGTTGTTAATAATAAGCAGTTATCGGGCATTTGAATTGTTTGGTTTTATTTTTAAACCAAATGTTACGCAAAATGCAGTAATACTTATATCTTCAGAATGGGATTATGATGATGTTGAAAAAATACTGACAGACAAAGAGTTGATTTCGAATGTTCGGGCATTCAGGTGGGTAAGTAAAAAGAAAGAATATGACAATAATGTTAAACCCGGCCGGTACGAGTTAACTCAAGGTGCTACAACTAACGAGTTGGTAAACATGCTCAGGCTTGGTTCTCAGGCGGAAGTGAAAGTAACATTTAATAACGTACGCACGTTTAATGAGTTAGCCGGTAAGGTTAGCCGGTATTTCGAAGCCGATTCGGCAGAGTTTGCCAAAGTTTTTAACAATACTGAAACTGCCGTTCGTTATAATTTCTCAGCACAAACATTTTCAGCAATGTTTATTCCAAATACCTACCAAATGTACTGGACATCGACACCTGATGATTTTATGCAAAGGATGAAAAACGAATACGAAAAATTCTGGAATGAAGAGCGTAAACTTAAAGCTCAAAAACTCAATTTAAGTCCTGTTGAGGTAATCATATTGGCATCAATTGTTCAGGAAGAAACAATAAAGGAAGATGAAAAAGATATGGTTGCCGGATTGTATATTAATCGCTTAAAACGAGGAATGCTTTTACAGGCCGATCCTACCATTAAATATGCTTTGAACGATTTTTCCATTCGGAGAGTAACAAGTGCAATGCTTCAAACCAATTCTCCATACAATACCTATAAATATGCGGGTTTACCTCCCGGACCAATAAATTTTCCTGAAATATCATCAATCGAAGCCGTGTTAAACCCTGATCAACATAATTATTTGTATATGTGTGCTAAAGACGATTTTTCGGGTTATCACAATTTTGCACGAACATTAACGCAGCACAATATTAATGCAGCACGATATCGGCGAGCTCTAAATCAAAAACAGATCTGGAGATAAGAATTCACTCGTTGTTTTACTTGTTTTGTATGATTTTTTCGCCTTCGGTAGCGGCAATTATTGCAGCACCACAGCTGTCGCTCCATACGTTAACTGCTGTGCGAAGCATGTCTAGGGGGCGGTCAACCACCAAAATAAGCCCAATTGCTGTGTCGGGGAGTCCTATTGCTTTAAGTATAATTACTATGGCAACTAAGCTTGCCGAGGGTATTCCGGCTACTCCTATCGATGTAAGTAATGCAACAACAACAATGGTAAACTGCATACCAAAACTCAAATCGAGACCATAAGCCTGAGCAATAAATATTGCTGCAATACATTCGTACAATGCAGTTCCGTCCATATTGACCGTTGCACCGAGTGGAAGAACAAAGCTTGAAACTTTTTTTGACACATTGGCTTGGGTAACCCCTTCGATTGTTTCGGGCAAAGTAGCCGACGATGAACTTGTTGAAAAAGCTGTAAGCAAGGCTTTCGACATGATTTTCAGATAAGCAAGAGGGCGTACTTTTGCAATGCCAAAAAGCAATGCCGAGGTTGAAACAAACAAATGAAAGAGTAAAGCAATAACTACGATAAGGGCAAAACGAAGCAAAGGAACAATCGAATCGAATCCGGTTTCGCTAACTGTTATTGCAACAAGCCCTAATACTCCCAGCGGTGCTATGCGCATGATTAAATTGGTTATATCGAGCATAACATCGTATACTCCATTCCAAAAACTCAATTGAACTTCGTTGTAACGGGCATTTAAGCGCCTGATGAAAAATCCAAACACCAAGCTAAATGTTATCAGTCCAAGCATTTGCCCTTCGCTTGCAGCTTTAAAAATATTGGGAGGCACCATGCGTAAAAAAATCGAAAACAATTCGTTGCTGCCTTTTCCTTGAACAGCTGCAGCTTGTTCGGCTGTTAGTGGTGCAAGTGCCAGTAAATTTTTTGCAGGTACACCATGGATAATGCCGGGAGTAAATATATTTACTAAAATCAAACCTGTAATGATGGCAATAAGGCTTGTAGTAAAATAATAAATAATCGTTTTTAAGCCCATTCGTGCAAACCCTTTTTCCGACTGAATATTTGAAACTCCGGTAATAATGGCCGCAACAATAAGCGGTACAACGATCATCTTTAGGGCATTAAGAAAAAAACTGCCTATAAACGAAAAACCCCCACTTAAATCTACTATACCATCGTGGCCCAAAAAAAGCCCCAGCGGAATTGCAAGAATTAAAGCTATGAGAATTTGCCAGTGCAATGCTATTTTTTTAAAAGATATCATTGTTTTTACCATGTTTGATAAGAAAATTGTGCAAAAAAAATATCTATTCTGTTCTTTTTTATTTGAGCATTTAATCAAAGCAATATTTTAGTTAGCAATTTTAAAAGCCTGTATCTGTTTAAAAAATGAAATTAAATGCCACGTAAAAATATCAATTATGAACAAAAACACACTGAACAATGAAAAATATGATGTATTAATTTTTGAAAAACTATTTTTTAGTTATTTTTCGGAACAAATTGGATGGAGTATGAGGCAATTAAAAATAACCAAACAAGTAACCAACAGAGAAACACTCTCGCTTGATAAGTATTTACACGAGATTGGTAAAGTTGATTTGTTGACGCCCGAGAAAGAAGTTGAGCTGGCAAAAAAAATTCGAAAAGGCGACCGCAATGCTTTTGAGCAACTGATCAATGCCAACTTACGTTTTGTTGTTTCGGTGGCTAAACAGTATCAAAATCAGGGCTTAACCTTACCCGATCTTATCAATGAAGGGAATTTAGGGTTGATAAAAGCAGCACAACGTTTTGACGAAACCCGTGGATTTAAATTTATTTCGTATGCTGTATGGTGGATTCGTCAATCAATTTTACAAGCACTTGCCGAACAGGCACGTATTGTCCGGTTGCCTTTAAATAAAATTGGGTCAATAAACAAAATTAATAAAACATTTACCCAGCTCGAGCAAGAGTTTCAACGAGAGCCTACTGCAAAAGAAATAGCCGAATTGCTTGAAATGACTCCCGAGATGATCGAAGAGGCTATGAAAGCATCGGGCCCACATGTGTCGATGGATGCACCGCTTAAAGACGAAGAAGGAAACAATTTATACGATGTAATGCTCGATTCGGATATTCCTAGTCCCGACGATGGTTTACTGAATAATTCGTTGCAACAAGAAATTGAACGTTCGCTTTCGACTCTTGGTGAGCGCGAAGGCGAAATAATTCGATATTATTTTGGGCTCAATGGTACACGCCCTCACACACTCGAAGAGATTGGAGAAGTATTTGGACTTACACGAGAACGAGTTCGGCAGATTAAAGAAAAATCAATTAAAAAGCTGAAAAATAATTACCGGAATAAATTACTTAAAAGCTATTTAGGCGAGTAATTTTTTTGAGCAATACAGTAAAATAATCGCTATTGGATGAAATAAATATAAAGGCTTCGATACACGGAGCCTTTTTTGTTTTCATTAGAACGAAAAAGCACTAATTTTGTGCAATACTTTTTTTTGATGAAATGGATTGTTTAATGGATTTGTTAAATACACTATAAAATAATGAAACAAATTGTTGCACCATCGATATTGGCAGCCAATTTTTTACGTTTGGAAGACGATATCAAAATGATTAACCACAGCGATGCTCAGTGGATTCATTACGACGTAATGGACGGGGTTTTTGTGCCAAATATCTCGTTTGGATTGCCTATCCTCGAACAGGTACACCAAATTGCTACAAAACCAATTGATGTACATCTAATGGTTGCCGATCCGAATCCTTATATAGTGCCTTTTAAAAATGCCGGTGCATCAAATATTACTGTGCATTTCGAAACATGCATGCATTTACACCGTACGGTTACACACATTAAAGAACTTGGAATTAGTGCCGGAGTGTGTTTAAATCCTCATACTCCTGTTGAGTTTCTTGATGAAATATTGCCCTATATCGATATGGTTTTGCTTATGTCAGTAAATCCCGGCTTTGGTGGCCAGTCGTTTATTGAGTCGACTTACAAAAAAGTTGAAAAATTGCGGGCAATGATAAACCAAAAACAGCTCAAAACATTAATTGAAGTGGATGGTGGAGTAGATTTAAATACCGGAAAAAAACTTGTTGATGCAGGAACAAATGTTTTAGTGTCGGGAAGTTTTATTTTTAAATCGGATAATCCACACGAGCAAATAAAACAATTACTTAAGCTGTAATTATTGGCTTTTGTGTTTGTAAAATCAGTGCATTGCACAATCAAAATTAAATTGTTATGGACGAAGAAGTAAATTATGAAAATATCATTGATTTGCTGAACAATATACCCGATAACTTCAATATTTTAGAAGAAACGATTGATGTTGAAGTGCAGCGCGATTACTTTGAGTCGGCTAAAGACATTGCTCCGTTTGATCAAAATGAAATTGATGAAATGATAAATGTTCTTGACAAAAATGAGCTGAGTGTTGACGAATCAAAGACATTACTACAAAAACTGGCAAGTGTTGAAAATGTAGCTGCATTCAGAGCTCTCGAAAGATATGTTCAAAATCCGGCACCTGAGCTTAAAGATTGGGCTGTGCTGGCATTACAACAAAGCCGAATGGTATTGCAAAGTTCGCTTTTTGATGAGCAGCAGGTTTTTATTTCAACCGGTTTAGGAGGGAAAAATAATAAACTCAGGTATTTTTTGATTATCCCGTTTAAAAATGTAGAAGATAAACAACTTACTGAAACACAAAAGTCGATACTCGAAAAAGAATTAAAATATTTTTCGGAGCATTACGACGCCGAATTTGAGTCGATTGAGTTTTACGATAAATTTGCAGTATCGCTTATGCTTTTTCCGTTAAAAGCAGAGGTGAGCCAAATGATTCAGCAATTGCTTGATGAATGTAATCAATATGGTGACTATATCTCGGAAAATATTATCATCACAAATATTAAAAAATACAATTACGAAGAAATTGTGGAGTTACTAAAAAACTACGAAAATGAACACGAAGATTAATCTTGCATTACAGGTTTTACCCCAAAGCAATGAAACTCATCCATACGCAATAGTCGATAAGGCGATTGAAGTAATTGCAAATTCGGGACTTCCATACAAAGTGTGCCCTTTCGAAACTGTAATTGAGGGGAGTTGGGATGAACTCATGGAACTGGTTAAAAAAGTACACAATGTTTGCTACGATAATGGTACTCACAAAATGATGACATACATTAAAATTCAATCGGATAAGCAAAGTGATGTGAGGATAGATGATAAGATGGAAAAATATAAATAATGAAATGATGCATTTTTCATTCATTTTTATTTGCAAGTAAAAGTCGAATAGTTATATTTGCACCGCAATTCCGGAACGGTTTTAAGGGAATTTTAAAGAATAGACTTTTAGCCAGATTTCCGGATTTTATTTTCGACTTAAAGTTCTTAAAATATAAATTGGACCTGTAGCTTAATTGGATACCTGCCTGCCGGCAGGCAGGGAGCACCTGACTATGGAATTTTATTACACATATGTCCTAAAAAGCTTAGTTGATGGCAGGTTGTATAAAGGAATGTGTTCTGATCTGGCAAGACGACTTAACGAACATAATTCAGGCAAACAAAAGTCAACAAAAGCATTTAAACCTTGGATTTTAGTTTATTCGGAGAAACATAATTCAAGAGAAGATGCACGTAAAAGAGAAATATTTTTAAAGTCCGGAAGCGGACGTGAGTTCTTAAAATATAAATTGGACCTGTAGCTTAATTGGATAGAGCACCTGACTACGGATCAGGAGGTTAGGGGTTCGAGTCCCTTCAGGTTCACATTGTTGTTAAAGGGTTGTAAATTGAATAATTTGCAACCCTTTTTTTGTGCCTCTTTTTTAACGAATATCTATTTTCGTTTTGTGTTTTTGCGTTTAGAGAATGCTGTTGGATTGTAAAATATTTTATCGCGCAATTTCGATAATTGCAATAGTCTCCATCTTTCGATATACCCTAATGTTTTTTTCAAAATATCGAAATACAAGGTAACCATAAGTATGAGCGTAAAACACCATATTATTATGATGTTAAAAACAGTTGTGTCGATTTGCATTTTTCCAAAATATTTATGCGAAGCATAAAAATGGGCACTTCCATTAGTAAATAAGGGTTTGCGATAGATGGGGTTATCGGCCTGCAGTATATGGCCATTGCATATATGTATTTTCTCTATCGAATATTTATTTTTCACAATATTCTCGAGGTTCTTATTTACATACAAGTCTCTGAAATTTATCAGCTCTCCTTTATCCCCTTCAAATTTTGTAATCAATTGTTCAATTTGCTGGTCGTGTTTCCGTGATGTTACATTGTATTGGTTGCGGTAAATTGTATGTGCAGAATCAAGATATTGGGCATATAAATTTTTAATGTTTGGCGAAAAACGGTTTGCAGTAATGGCATCATGAATCATGTTTAACGAATCGGGATTAAAATGTAATTCATCTTTTAAAACCGGCAAGGCTTTTACAAGTATATTGTGGTGTGTTTGGTTTTCAATATTGCTGTTTGAATTTGATAAGTAAGCTTCAAGATGGTTTTCTACTTCGCGTGTCCATTGAAAAGCTCTGAATGCATAATGATTTTTATCTTGTTCGATATCGAAAAAATGCTTTCGGTATTTATTGTCTGCAAAATCGGTTACAGCCATTGCTTCGTATGCCCATCGCGAAACCATAATATCACCAATAAGCGGTGTTTTTGTAAAACTGCTCATTGATGGATGCATTTTATTAAAATCGACAATAATACCACTTAGTAAAAGTTGTGGCACAAGCAGCATGGGGATTAAAATATAAATAGCAACAGCAGAGTTTAGCCCCGACGATAGGTTGAGTCCGAGTACATTGGCAAAACAGGCAGTGCTAAATAAAATTAGCCAGTTTACAAATGTGAGATCACGAAATTCGAGCATGGTAAAGCCAATTGCAACGAAAAACAAAACCTGTATGGCAGATATTGTAAAGAGTAAGATAATTTTTGATGTAAGATAAGCTCCTTTGCTAAGTTCAAGAAATTCTTCACGTTTTCTGATTCTTCGATCTTTGAAAATTTCTTCGGCACTGATGCTAAGGCCTATAAACAATGCAACAACCACACTCATAAACAAAAATGACGGAATATTGTCATTGTTGGCAAAAATATATTTTCCTTCGGGAGCATATTTCGAAAAAAAAGCAAGAATTATTGCCAGAATTGGTGCTTCAAACAAAGCAATTGATAAATATTGCCGGTTTGATTTTTTTGTTTCCAGGTCGCGTTTAAAAAAGAGTTTAAATTGTTTAATCCATTTTGGAGCTTTAAACCTTGATTCGGGAAACTGATCGTTTTCAACCGGATTTGTTTTCATAAAATCGATCACGCGTGGTTCTACCTTTTCCTGGTAGCGTTGATACCAATCTTCGGGCGATATTTTTCGTTTTCTGGTGCTCCGGCCAAAAGGATCAACCATACGTTCTTCGATTATGCGCAGTGGCTGCTCGGTTTTTACATTACCGCAAGCCATGCATTCGCTCTCGTCGGGGTTTACGTAGTTTGCCTCGTGCTTAAAATACGTAATGGCTTCCATGGGATTGCCAAAAAATACAATTCGCCCACCTTTATCCATCACAATCATGCGGTCGAATAATTTATATAAATCGCTCGAAGGTTGGTGAATATTTGCAAAAACAAGTTTGCCTTTTAAACATTGTTTTTTAAGTAAGAATAAAACTTTTTCCGAATCGGCCGACGATAAACCCGAGGTTGGCTCATCAACAAAAAGAATTGAAGGTTCGCGCATTAATTCAAGAGCAATATTGAGACGTTTACGTTGTCCTCCGCTGAGAATTTTTTTTAACGGACTGCCAACAATCAAGTCGCGGGCTTCAAGTAAATCAAAATCAATTAATGCCTGTTCAATAATATTCTCAATTTCTTCGTCTGATGTATTTCCAAAACAAAATCGGGCATTAAACTCAAGGTTTTGATATACAGTGAGTTCTTCAATAAGCAAATCGTCTTGTGGTACGTAGCCAATTACACCGTTAAGCTTTTCTTTATTTTTGGGGTCGTGTAAATCATAACCATTAATTGTTATGCGCCCTTTGTGTGGTTTAAGTTTTCCGTTCAAAGCATTTAACAGTGTAGTTTTTCCAACACCGCTTCCACCCAAAATGCCAACCAAATCGCCCGATCGTTCTTGAAAACTTACGGGATGCAGCCCGTAAACTTTACGCGAAAACCGATATTCTACGTCTTCGGCATTATACACGATAATGGGTTTGCCGGTTTGCCGTATAAACCTCGACATAATGCTGCTGTAGTATATAGGTATTATTCGCGAGGTTTTGAGAATTCCTCCTTGCGGAAAAACGTACAGACGGTCTTGGCTAAGTCTGTGCCCGTTGAGGTATAAGTTACGCGGCCCACTGTATTTAAAAAAAAGTGTGTTGATGCTTTTTATGCGAATTAATTCGAGTTCAACTTGTTGATTTTCACGCTGTAAATGCTTGATTTCTTTATCGTGATACTCGGCATTGCCATTAACTACAAATAAGCAACTTTTGTCTTTTACTTTTTCAATCGAATCGATATAAAATCGCAATAAATTTTCGTATTCTTTTTTGTCGGTTTTTAATCCTTGAGCTACTAAATTTACTATTCGTAACTCTTGTTGACCTGTACCCGATGGCTTTTTTATAAAATTCAATAATTGAACGATTATTAAATATCTCGATTCAAGATTAAACAGTTCAACAGTTTTGCTGCATATTTCGTTTATGTATTTTTGGTTGATTTGCTTTTTGTTGTCGTCCTCATTGTCGGGGTAAAGTATTTTCCGGTTGTTAACATGATAATATTCAACATCGCTGTGGTATTGCGAAAGGTATTTTTCTCTTAGTTCTTTGCTAATGTTTTCGTTGAGGTACGATTGCACTAATTGTTCCGAATCGGCTAGTTTCTGATTGTCGCGATATTCGGTTATTATTGCAAAGAGTTTGATAAGTGTTTCAATAATTCCTTCGTACATGGTACTTCGTGTGAATTAATAATCATTTGTAAAATTATTAAATACCATTAAAAAAAGAATGTTTTTGTATGAAAGTTCATTTTTTTGCTTGTAATATTTCGTAATTGTCAATTATCGGAATATTTATACAGGTAAAATGAAACCCGAAAGCAGCATTAGTATAGCTTTCGGGTTTTATTAAATCTTTTTTTCTCTATTTATTCCGCATCAGGAGTTATCAGTTGATAATTTCCACTCAAATGCATAATGCTAAAAAGATAGAGTAAACCATCGTAATAGGGGTCAAAATAACCGTCTTCATATGGTTCGAGTTTTGCATTCCACAGTTCGTCAACAAATTTCCAGCTTTTTGCTTGTGTACCCATAATCGATGCAGCTGCCGATGTAGCTACCAAACCAATTGAATGTCGTAATACTTCATATGAAGGGTTTTTCCCCGCGGGTAATATCCAGTCGGGTGTGCTGCCATCAATGTTGTATTGGTCAACAAATGTGTCGATCCCCTCGCAGTATAAAAAGTCTTGAAAACGTTTGGCATAGTCTTTTTGCCATTCTTTGTCTTTGGCAAACCAGGCGTAATCCATGGCAATATTCATTGGTACACGCCACGAGTCGTAGCGGAATGCATCGCCCATTTTTCCCCAGTTTTTCCGAGGAGTACCGTCGAACTCTGCATAATCGGGGTTTAGTCCGGTTTCGGGGTGAACAGTTCGATGCAAAAACACTCGTGACGAATCGGCACAGTCGCGGTAAAATTGTTCGTGTCCGTCGTTGGCATACTCGGCCCACACTTCCATAAATGCAGGTACGTGGTACGATGGATCTGTCCATCTGTATCCACGTGGATCAGGCGTAAACGTGATGAGTTTATGTTCTGTGTTTATGATATTGGTTATCCCATCACTGCCGTCTTTGCTCCACATAGCATCTAAAATGCGACGTGCTTCGCCATAATAGTCAATTCCGGTATCGTTTCCCCATCGGTTCGATGCAAACAGGAGTGCGGTAATGAAGTAAAGTTCACCATCGGAAGCTGATCCGGGTGAAAATTTTCTTCCGGTTTCGGGGTCTACACTCCAGGCAAAATAAGCTTCTCGAGGGCCTTCCTGGTGTTGCATGTAAGTGTATGTCCAGCGCCATAGTCGGTCAAATACGTCTTTTTTGTCGAGTTGAACAGCTACCATCAATCCGTATGATAGTCCTTCGGTGCGGCAGTCGTGGTTTTTAATATCCGAAACATAGCCCATCGAATCGCCAACTTCGAAATAAACCCTGTCGGGGCCTTCAAATACATCGTAGTATGCTTTAGCCAGCTTAGCATCAATTTCGTCCTGACTGTAACCGGCTTCACGAAAAACATTGCGGTATTTACCCGTTTCCCATGCCCCTTTCTCCCAGGGTTGCATTTTCCCTCTTTGATCTTTCACGTCATTTTTACACTTATCTGCCTTGCTTTGTTGTGTGCAGCTAATATTACACAAAATAATAGCAAGTGTAGTGTACATAATTAATCTCTTCATGGTTAATAGTTAATTTGAAATTTATAATGTACGGTAAAAATAGAGATAAATAGGTTGTGATGTGGTGGACAAAAACAGGATTTTATGGATAAATTTCTGATATGTTTATTTTTTGAACTTTATCTATTTTCTAAAGTATGTGTATTATGTGTTGTACTTCAGGCGTTTGCCTTGTCCCTGACCGCCACCTTCTTTGCGGCGTTTTCCCTGGCCTTTGCCCAGTTTTTCGAGCAGTTCATTCTCGTCGTGTTCTTTGCATTTTCCTAATCCCCGGCCGGTTGCTGAACCTTTGCCCTCGGGACCTGTTCCGTTCATTTTTGGCATAATCTTTTATTTAAGTCATTAAGTCAATAGTCATTAGTAAAAAGTCATTAAGTCAATAGTCAATAGTCATTAGTCATTAGTGAAAAGTCATTAAGTTCATTAAGTCATTAGTGGATTAGTGGTTCTGAGATAATAATCATAAAACAAGTGTCTTAATGTCTTAATGACTTAATGACCAATATCTTAATGACTTAATGACTTAATGTCTTAATGGTCAATGACTTAATGACTTAATGTCTTAATGGCCAATGACTAACATTCCAATGACTAATAAACTAATGGCCAATGCTTAACAAGCTAATGACTATTTTTCACAATATTCTG
>CAZARW010000059.1:0-18508 GCA_964487645.1 uncultured Prolixibacteraceae bacterium | reverse complement strand
ATGCGCCCCCGGGGCAGCGAAAGTTTCCGTTGCTGCGTGTATCGCGACCGTGCACACTAATCAAGCAATAAATTATAGCCGTGCTTTGAAATAAAAATCGGAATAAAATAGGATAATCAGTTCTTTTTTATCATTTAACAATCAACAGTCCAATCACTTTCCCTCTTCGCCCCGAATTTCAACACGTCTTATTTTTCCGCTGATTGTTTTAGGAAGAGCCTCAACAAATTCAACAATACGTGGATATTTATATGGTGCGGTAACCTTTTTTACATGGTTTTGAATATCAACAGCAAGCTCATCGGAGGGAGAAAACCCTTTAGCCAAAACGATAGTCGCTTTAACAACCTGTCCCCGTATTTCGTCGGGGGCACCGGTTACTGCACATTCAACAACAGCAGAATGAGTCATAAGAGCACTTTCGACTTCGAAAGGACCAATACGATAGCCCGAACTCTTAATAACATCGTCGGCACGGCCTACAAACCAAAAATATCCGTCTTCGTCACGCCATGCAATATCTCCGGTATAGTAAATACCATCGAACCAGGTTTCACGCGTACGTTCATCATCGCGATAATAGCCTTTAAATAAGCCAATAGGTGTTTTTTCACCAACACGAATTACAATTTGTCCTTGCTCTCCGTCTTCGCATGAATTTCCTTCCGAATTCAGCAAATCGATATCGTAAATAGGAACCGGAATTCCCATCGACCCTGGCTTGGGCTCCATCCACGGAAATGTAACCAACTGTACTACCGATTCGGTTTGACCAAAAGCTTCCATTAGTTTTATACCTGTTTGCTGATAAAAAGTATCGTACACTTTTGGGTTAAGCGCTTCGCCGGCAGTAACACAATATTTTAATGCCGAAAGATCGTATTTCGACAAATCTTCGCGTATCATAAACCGGTATATGGTAGGAGGAGCACAAAATGAAGTTACTTTATATTTCGAAATAACATTGAGCATATCGGCCGGTGTAAATTTTTGGTGGTCGTAAACAAACACGCTGCATCCGGCCAGCATTTGTCCGTATAGCTTTCCCCATACAGCTTTAGCCCAACCGGTATCGGCCACGGTTAAATGGCGTCCGTCTTCCTGAACATTTTGCCAAAACACGGCCGTAGCAATATGTGCCAGTGGATAAGTATAATCGTGCGCTACCATTTTTGGTTGCCCTGTTGTTCCCGAAGTAAAATAAAGAAAAAGCAAATCGTCTTTACACGATGGATCTTTAGGTTTTACAAATGCAGGAGCATTTTTCAGGCCCAGCTCAAAATCGATCCATTTCGAAGGAATATCAGGACCTACTGAAATGCATTTTTCAACCGACGAACATTGAGGCAATGCTTTATCGATATTACTTGTAACCTCGTTCTCGCCAACTGCAACAATGGCCTTAATTGTTGCGGCTTTACACCGATAAATAATGTCTTTTTCGGTCAATAAGTGTGTTGCCGGAATAGCAACGGCACCAATTTTATGTAGGGCTAGCACTGCAAACCAAAACTCGTATCGGCGTTTCAATATCAGCATTACTTTATCGGCATGGCCTATCCCTTGTTGCATAAAAAATGATGCTGTCTGGTCTGTTTTTTCTTTTAAATCGGCATAGGTAAATTCACATTGCTTTCCCTGATCGTTTGTCCATACTAAAGCGATTTTTTGTGGTTCGATACGGGCATACTCATCCACAACATCGTATGAAAAATTGAAATTATCGGGTACTTGTATTTTAAAATTTTTCTGAAAATCGTCAAGTGAGTCAAACTCTGTTTGTGCAAGATATTTTTTATATAATTGCATTGTTGGTTATGGTTAAAGGTGATTAAAGAATTATGGCTAAAAATTTACAAGGCTTATTATCGAGAGCCAGCATACCGTGAGCTTGCCCCGAATCGAAATAAATAGAATCGCCTTGTTCGAGAATTATTTCTTTGTTTTCGAGAATAAATTTCAACCGTCCATCGAGTATGTAATTAAACTCGTGTCCACTGTGTTTATTGAGGGTTGCTTTTGTCGATTGGGGTTTAGGTTCACAAGTAACCACAAAAGGTTCGGCTTTACGATTAATAAAATTTTGTGCCAGCGATTCGTAGCGATAAGCTTTAGTACGTTCAACCCCCACTCCTTTATCCTTTCGCGTTACAGCATATTTATGCATATGAGGATCTTGTCCGGTTAATAAAACGGTAAGTTCAACGCCATATTTCTGAGCAATTTTATGCAAAATACTAACAGGAATATCGGTTTTCCCCGATTCGTATTTAATATATTCACTTGTAGGTATACCACAGGTTTTTGCAACATCATCGGTTTCAATATCGAGCACATCGCGCAAACCCTTTAAACGTTCTGCTATTTGTTTTATTTGTTCTTCCATATAGTAAAAGGTAAAATTTGAGCCAAAAAATAATAATATTCTTGGAGAATTGTGGCTTAGTTATCGGTTTTTTTATAAATCTGTATTCCTATAACAATAAAACCGATAACAAATGCAACCAGAGCTATTGCTACTCCAACTCCCCAAAAATCGGCAACTACACCAATAAGCAAAGATATTAAAACCGTTATAATTGTTTTTAATTGCGACTGAGCGGATAATACTGATGCCAGAATTGAATTTGGAACCTGATCGGCTACGAGACCTGTCATAATTGGTTTTCTGAAATTTTCGACTACATATATCATGGTGAAAAACAACAATGCAAACCACCAATATTCAAAACCATATAAAATACCTGAAATAATACCGGCCAATAAACCACCAAGCAATGTAATTACAGCCGAAGGTTTCAACCACGTTTTTTTTACTTTTCCGGCAACACTCGATGCCCGTGAAGTAAGCCAGTAAATAAAAAAATAAATTACTCCAACACATATTCCTTCTCGTTCTTCGGTTTTTAGCGATGTTAAAAATGGCAACACTGCAATAGCCGAAATCATAATAGGTTGAATATAGTCTTTAATTGATTTTTGAAAGGCACTATGGGCAGCAGTATTTGTAATTAAAGCAAATACCGAAGGTTTTTTTACTGCTTCCCAAAAGTTAACAAAGGTTTTTTTCATATCGCGCATGTGTACCCGATCTTTGGTCTCGTTCGAGAAATTTAATTCTTTTGGATATGAGATCAATAAAATTAAATTTATAATGTAGGGAATAACTGAATAAAGAAAAATTGATTGAAAATTACCATCGTTAAAAACAATAAAACCGCCAACAAGCGACGAAAGAGCCAGTCCACGTTGCGACCATGCACGTGTGTGCCCGTAGTAGTTTGTTTTATAATCGCTCCAATTGTTCATTTTGAGGTAATCCATCATCATCCCCTTATGTGTACCCGTACGAAAAGCATCGCCGGCTCCAAACAACATAAATGCTAACAACAGCATAACAAAACTTGAGGAGAAATAAAATACCGAAAATGATAAAATGTAAAAAATAAACGAACCGGCCAATGTTCGTTTACGGCCCCAGGTATCGGCAAATATTCCCGAAGGAATTTCAACCAGATTAAGAACGATTTCTTTCACTGCATACAAAATACCAATTTGTGAATATGATATTCCTTTTTCGAGCATAAAAAGCATGAGAAATGCATCGAAAAAGCGAAGATTTTTCAAAAAACCGTATGCACTAAATTTATAATATTGAATGTTCTTGAGTCGCTTTTCCATATAGCCAGTGTGTAAAACCAATAACAAATATAGCAATCATTTTTAACAAAAAATTAACTGCATACAAGGCATAAATCATAGTTTTTAAACCTGTATTTCACTACCTTATAGCATTAAATCACTATAAAATAATTATTCAACAAAAAAATTAATTATGGAATACATAAAATGGAATGACGAATTAAGTGTTGACAACATAATTATTGATAAGCAGCACAAAGAGCTATTTCGGCTGATAAACGACTTTTACAATGCAATTGTTGAGAAAAAAGGCAAAGAAGCAACCCAAAGAGCCATTGAAGATATGGAAGACTACATCAAAACACATTTTACTTCGGAAGAAATAATGATGAAAAATGCCGGTTACGATGACTTAGAACAACACTTAAAGGAGCACAAATTTTACGTTGAAAAAGTACGCGACTTAAGAGAACGATTTAACGAAGGACGTATGATTTTGAGCCTCGAAGTAACGAATTTTATTAAAGACTGGATTACCAATCATATAAAAATTACCGATCAAAAATACAAAGGAAAAATATAAAGCTTATACCGGAATTGTAAAGAAAAAGCGGGTTCCTTTTTCGGGTTGGCTTTCGGCCCAAATTTTTCCGTTGTGCTTTTTCACAAAATCATAACAGATAATCAAACCTAAACCTGTGCTTGGTTCTTTTTCGGTACCAGGCCGGTTAATTTTTTCATCAACACGAAACAGCTTACTCAGCATTTCGCCCGACATTCCTATACCGGTATCGGCTACACAAAACTGAACATCACTATCGTGTTCAACCACCTCAACATAAACACTGCCGCCACGCGGAGTAAACTTAAGAGCATTCGAAATCAGGTTACGAATAATGGTTTTAATCATATTTTCGTCGCCATAGCATTCAAGATTACCTGCTACCGACAGTTGCAATGATATGTTTTTATTTGCAGCAATTCCGTCAAGCCCCTCAATGCATTCGTCAAGTATTTCACTTACATTAATTTTTTCGGGTCTGAAAGGAATAAGCCCTTGCTGATTTCGCGACCAGTCGAGTAAATTGTTTAGCAAATCGAACACATTAAACGCCGATTTACGAATACCTCCAGCAATTTCAACCATTTCGTCTTTGCTCAATAACTCAGCATCGTCGGCCATTAAGTTTGTAAGCCCCAAAAAACCGTTGAAAGGACCTTTTAGATCGTGCGATATTATTGAAAACAACCGGTCTTTTTGTGCATTTAATTCGTTTAACTGTTCATTTTTCAGACGCACCTCCTCTTGAAACAGTTTTTGTTGAGTAATATCCTCTTTAACAGCAACAAAATGAGTAACTGCATTTTGTTCGTTTTTCAGGCCTGAGATTGATGCGCTTTCCCAAAACAATTCACCGTTCTTTTTAATATTTTCGAATTCGCCATGCCATTTTCCGCCTGCACGAATTGTTGACCACATGTTAGCATAAAACGATTTGGACATATTACCCGATTTAAGAATTCGAGGATTTTTGCCAACAACCTCGTCAAAACGATAACCTGTTACCTGAGTAAACCAGGGATTTACATACTGAATAATTCCTTTTTCATCAGTTATAATAATCGATACCGGGCTTTGTTCTACTGCGCTTTTTAACACCAACGATTCGGCTTCGGCTTTACGCATTTCGGTAATTACATGTGCTACACTCAGTAAAAATTCATGCCCGTCGGAGTTAAAAACCACCGCCGAAAACTGTGCAATAATTTCTTCTCCGTGTTTATTATTAAAAACAGTTTCAAAATTATAGCAATACCCATTTTCGTGTATTTGTTTAAAAAACAATTCACGTTGATTTTCATCTTTCCACAAACCAATTTCTAAAGGAATTTTTCCAACAATTTCGGAAGCTGTATAGCCACTTATTTTTTCGAAACCGGCATTTACATCAATAATTTTTCCGGTATCTTTTTCGCTAATACTAATGGGATCGGGAATAGTTTCGAAAATTAGTTTAAAATGATTTACCGATCCCGACAGCTTATCATGTAATCGCTGACTGATAAGAACAACAAGACCATAAGCAAAAAAAAGCGTAACCACTATACCTACAATAAACACCCCCGAATTAATCAGGTTGCCTGCTTTAAACGAAATATTTACGCTGCTGTAAGCTACAACAAAACCCCTGAGCAATAACATAACCGACATTGCAACCAGTGTATATGCAATGTACAAAGCAACAAAACGCCCCTGATTATTTTGGGCTTTAAAAAATACGTGAGCAATAAAAGCATAATATACAGCGAATAAAACCGAAAAGATTACAATTCGCATTTTAAGGTTATCGTCAATAAGAGTAAAATAAGATATTAGTGGGATGTAAACCAAAGCTAAAATCAGAAACCAAAGTGAGCGCTTTTTATGTCCAAAAAAACGAATTGTCCCTTCATATAAAAAAACAAAACCAATAAGCTGAAATATATTTGATAGTAAAATAACAAGGTTTTCAATAGGGCTATATTGACGCAAGAAAAATTCAAAAAAACCAACGGATAAAAAAAGAGCCCCTATACCCCAGTGCGATATTCCCGAAAAAGTTTTAATCCTTTTCGCGGCAAGCAACAAGGCACAGGATGCAACAAAATAAATAATTGCCAAAGAAAAAGACAATGTCAGAGGATCGAGTTTCATGTATTATGTATTTCAGAAATAGTAAAATAAAAAGTGCTTCCCTTCCCTACTTTGCTTTCGACCCACATTTTACCTCCAAGCAATTGTGTGAGTTTTTGCGAAACTGTCAATCCAATTCCGATACCACCAGAGTTTCGGGTATATGCTTGCTCAACCTGATTAAACATTTGAAAAATCATTCGTTGCTTTTCATCCGATATGCCGAGCCCTGTATCGCTCACCCAAAACAAAACATGCTGATTTTGTGGTTTAAAACCAAATTGCACAGTACCTTTTGCTGTAAATTTTACAGCATTATCAATTAAATTAATCAATATTTGCTTTAACCTTTTACGGTCGGTTTTCACAAAATAACTCTGCGTATTAGGCATTTTTACATCGAATGCTAAATTTTTACGATTATGTTTTTCAAACATTTTAAGAACTTCGGTTGCAATATTACCTAAAAGAGCAATAATATCAACATCGGCACAATCAACCGGCATATTCCCGGTTTCGAGCAGCGATACATCAAAAATTTGCTCTACAATTTCTAACAAATGATTGCCGCTTTGGTTTATGGTTCGCGAAAATTCGAGAATTTGTTCTTTCGACATATGCTCATCTATAAGCTCTGAGAACCCGATTACGGCATTAAGTGGTGTTCGTAATTCGTGGCTCATATTTGCCAAAAAAGCAGTTTTTAAGCGATCAACCTCTTCGGCACGCTCTTTTGCTTCAATCAATTCTTCTTCGGCTTTTTTTCTTTCGGTAATATTTTCGGCTACACTCACAAAGTTGCTAATTTTTCCTCGAGAATCGATAATTGGCGAAATGGCTTTATTTACCCAAAACAATTCTCCGTTTTTCTTTTTATTGATAAGCTCACCGCGCCATGTATTCCCGTTTAATATGGTGCCCCACATTTCTTTGTATACATCGGCCGAAACCAAACCCGATTTAAGTATTCGCATATTACGGCCAATTACCTCATCGCGCGAATAGCCACACATATCGGTAAATGAATTGTTTACATATTCAATTTGTCCTTTGGTATCGGTTAGTACAATCGACGACATATTTTGCTCAACAGCACGGGTAAATTTTACCAATTCACGTTCGTTCTTTTTTCGCTCGGTAATATCTTCAATATATCCTTCGAGGTACTGCAATTTTCCGTAGTCATCAAAAACAGGGCGACCACGTTCCCATACCCATTTTGATTTACCCTGCTTATCGGCAATTTGATATTCGCCTTCGAAAGTTGCTTTATCGGCAACTATTCGTTTCCAGGTTTTCCATATATCTTTTCGATATTTTTTATGAATGAGCTTGCCGTAGTTAACATCATTATTGTCAATGAGTTGGTGTGATGTATAGCCGGTAAGTTTCTGACATCCTTTACTTACATATGTAAACGTCCAGTTTTCGTCGAACAAGCAACGGTATACCATCCCCGGCAAATTACTGATCAGTATTTCGTTTTGACTCTGACTATCGATCAGCTGTTTTTCGTTTTCGGCCTCTGCTGTAATATCTCGAACACAAATTAAGGTTCGTTTTTGCTTTCCGAAATCAATAACTGTTGTTGTTATTTCAGCTTCAAAAGGAGTATTGTCGCTTCGTTTTAATCGAATTCGTGCTCTTACCAGGCCTTCTTGCTTTCTTCGTTCAAGAATATTTTTTAACCGTAAATCACTCGTATCAACCACTCCCTCACGCCCTTGCTTTACGATTACCTCTTCGGGTTTACCAAAAAGCTTACATGCTGCTTTGTTAGCAGCAAAAATATCACCTTTATCATTTGCTAAAAGCAAAGCATCAAGATTATTATCGAAAAAGGAGCGATACATTTATATCCTTAATTACTTTAAAAATGGTTATGCGCTTGTTTTACATATAAACAAAATTTTGAGCTGTTTTGTTAAATCGGGAAAAAACATATAACAAGGGGGACAATCAAATAAAACAGTTTCAAGTTACACCCAATGCATATTACAATAACGAGTTTTTTATTCATAATTTCAAGTTACATGAACAATTAATGAAATTGGTAACGAGTTTTTTTACAACATATGCATTAAAAATTTTATTCGCATTCATAATTCCAAAAAAAGCAGCCTGGCGGCTGCTTTTTTTATCAAAATTTTTGTTTAATATATATCACAAAATTACAATTCGATGGGTACTCCGTTATAAAAATCGAGTATTTTCGATCGGAAAATAAAATCATATTTTGCTTGCAAAAGGTTCGACTGAGCAATAGCCAAATTTGTTTTTGCATCGTTATACTCAACAGGATTAACACGTCCTACACTAAACTTTTCTTCGATGTATCTGAACGATTCTTCCATTGATTGCACAGCGGCTTTGTTGGCACTATAGCGTTCGAGTGCTCCCAATGCATTTACATAAGCCTGCTCAATTTGTCGGCGAAGATTCTTTTTAGCATTTTCGAGATCGAGCTGAGTATTTGTAATTTGCAATTTTGAATTGTTAATATTTGTCCTATTCTGAAACTTGCTAAAAATTGGAATATTGAGGCTCAAACCAATATTTTCACTTACATTATTTGCAAATTGGTCGGAAAACGACGGTGCATTCTCGTAAGCCAAATAATTATTACTAATACCAGCATAAGCCGACAATGTGGGCAACCGAGCTCCTTTGGCAATATCGAGTTGCACTTGGGCTTGTTTTAAATTATACTCGACACTTTTAATCTCGGGGCGAATTTCAACGGCTTTATTGTACACATTTTTTGAATTAGCCAATGTCATTTGAGCCTTAAGTTCGGGTATTTGAGGTGCAATAATTTCGAAATCGGAATAATCTTCAAGTTCGAGTATTTGAGCAAGATTTAAGTAAGCCAGCCTCAAGTTGTTTTTGCTGTTTACCAGCTCCAGCTCTTCGCGAGCCAACTGTGCTTCGGCTTCGAGTAAAGCCCCCTGAGCCAAAGTTCCGGCCTCAACCAGTTGCTTGCTTCGGTCAATTTGTTGTTTGCTTTGTTCTACCTGATTTTCAGATACAGCAATAAGTTCTTGTGCGAATAATATTTCGAGATATGCCGAGGCAATATTTAAAGCAATATCGTCTTTGGCTTTCTGAAGCTCTTCCAAACTTGCCTTGAGGCTGTATTCGTTTTGCTTTATTGTATTTTTAATTGTTCCGCCTCTCCATATCAGAATATTGGCACCAATATCGGCACTTGTATTTGCCCTTGTATAATTATCGAACGTACCTTCGAGTGTTTCTGAGCGGCCAAAGTTTACACCTTGTGATGCCGATGCACTTACCGATGGCAATTGATTGTATTTTGCCTGGTCAAATTCGTTTTCACGATATTGGGTATTGATTTGATATTGCTTAATCACAATATTGTTTTCGAGTGCATAATTGATGCACTGCTCTAATGTCCACTTTTGCTGAGCAGAGCTTGCAAAAACAAAGAGCAAAAAAGCAACAAATATAAAAAGTCGTTTCATAGTTACAGATTTTTTATGATTCGGTTACAGTTTCATGAGTCTGTGCTGTTTTAGGATCGATTTTTTCGCCTTTAATTTTTTCGTCGAAAGATAAACCGTCGAGTACTTCAATATTAATTCCATCGGAGAGTCCAATTTCGACAAAACGTTTTTCAAACACCTGCGAATCAACTTCAACTTCGACAAAAGATTTTTCGTTTTCGAATTTCAAAAAACCTTCGGGAATAACCATTACATCTTCGCGTTTTTCGAGAACTATGCTGGCATTTGCACTATATCCTGCGCGCAAAAACTGTCCTTCTTTTAGATTTACATCGGCTTTTATTTCGAACTGGATAGCACCGTTTTGCTCAACACCTTTAGGCGACAAATAGGTTAAAACAGCCTCGAATTGCTCATCGTCGATAGCACCTATTGTAAGAATAATATCCATTCCTTCACGAATTTTTCCCACTTCGGTTTCATCAACATTTCCTTCAAAAACCATATCGGTCATATCGGCCACAATTGCAATGGTAGTACCTGCATTAAAAGTATTTGCCTGAATAACCGAATTCCCTACTTCAACCGGAACATCGAGCAACATACCGTTAATGGTTGATCGAATAAGTGTGTTTGTTGTTGTTGTTGATTTTTTGGTTACTCCTTTTTTAATCAGCTCCAGATTATCTTCGGCAGCATTCATTTCTTCGCGGGCTGTATTAAAAGCAAGCTGAGCTTTTTGGTACTCTTCGTAAGCAATTACTTTTTTATCGAACAATTCTTTTTGACGATCGTAATCAATTTTTGCATCTTCGTAATTCAGCTTAGCCCTGTTTACACGCGACTCGGCATTGTTTAGGTTTACCATGTCGGGGATAATCTGTACTTTGGCAATAATATCACCGGTTTGTACCATTTGACCGGCTTGCAAATAAATTTCTTCAATAATACCCGATACCTGGGGTTTTATTTCAATTTCGTTACGTGGTACTACCGAACCTGTTGCCACTGTTTTTTGTGTAATGGTTTGCACTTTTGGCGCTATTGTATTATAGGTAGTTGGTTTACTTTTCGACTTAGAATAAAGAAAGTAAAATGTTCCCAAAAATATGGCCACCAACAGTACAATGCCTAAAATTTTAAATACTCGTTTCATAGCTCTATTGATTTAATTCGTTTTAATATATTTTCATTTTTTTTGATCACAAGTTTTGATTTGCCTGTTATATAAAATCATTCAGCTCGCAATGCGTCAATTGTTTTTATACGTACAGCTTTACGGGCCGGCACATAGCCAGCAATTGCTCCCGACACAATAAGAACAAGTAAACAGGCTACAGCTACTCCAAGGTTTATCTCAGGATTTTTGATAAAAATTTCTTCGCTACCACTTGCAGCAGCCATCTGGAGTGCTGCATTTAATCCTTCGAGAATTAAAATTCCAACAACTAAACCAATGTATCCTGCCAGAGTAGTAATAAAAACACTTTCGAGCATTATTTGTCCAATCACTTTACGAGGAGTAGCACCAATGGCACGCATAACACCAATTTCTTGTGTTCGCTCGCGCACTATTACCAGCATAATATTGCTTACACCAATAACCCCTGCTAACAATGTTCCCAACCCCACAATCCAGGTAAGTATACGCACACCTTCAAACATGGTACTAAATTGTAGAAATTGTTTTTCGAGATTAATGTGCGAAATGGCCTGCACATCGGTAGGTGCAATTTTGTGTCGTTGTTTAAGTGCCGCAAGTACTTTTTCTTCGACAAAAGCTGCACTATATCCGGGTTTTGCTGTTACGCCCAAAACGTGTACATCGTTTCCGTAATTGTATGCCACCTGCATTGTCGAAAACGGAATGAAGATGCTTTCTTCGGAACGCCCGTTCATATTAATATTCGATACAGGTTTAATCACTCCAACAATTTGATAGTATACTCCATTTACTTTTATATACTCTCCAACAGGGTCCTCGTTGGTGTCGAAAAGTTCTTTTATAATTTGTTCGCCAACCACACACACTTTCCGACGTTGCAAAATATCCACTTCGTTTAACCACCGCCCTTGCAGCACATCGGCAGGATCGATATCGTTCCACTCGGGATAATCACCTTTAATATAAAACGAAGCTGCTCTGTCGCCTCTGATTGTATTGTTTCCTCCACCTCCACCTGCAAAAATACGAGGTGACACAATATCGGCTTCGGGAATATGAGTACGAATAAACTCAACATCTTCGTTATCAAAATTCCACCATCGTCCTCTGCGCAATCCCATATATGGCTCGCTTGTACGATTAGTCCACATAAAGAATGAATTTTGAGCAACCTGCCCTACTCCCTCAGACATGCCGTTTTCGAGCCCACGGCCAACCCCGGCCATCACAATAAGCATAAATATACCCCAAAACACGCCAAAAGCTGTTAAGAAACTCCGCAAACGGTTTTTCTTCAGGGCACTAATAATTTCTTTCCATCGATCAATATCAAACATGGCTTTTTTTTTATTCGTCGTGTAAAGCGTCAATTGGTTTTACAGCAGCTGCTCTTTTGGCAGGTATATATCCGGCCAAAGCTCCGGCCGACACGAGCAAAAGCATAGAGCTAACTGCAATACGCAAATCAACAGTAGGATTCATAAACATTCTGATTTCGCCCTGATCGCCACTGGCACCAACTTGTGCCTGAGCTTGTTGCTCCATCATAAAGTTTAAGCCTTCCATAATGCTTATTCCTAAAAACATACCAATATATCCTGCTAATGCAGTAATAAAAATTGCTTCGAGCAATACCAGGCCAATAATCGAAGCCGGAGTTGCACCCAATGCTTTTCGGATTCCGATTTCTTTGGTACGTTCTTTTACTACAATGAGCATAATATTGCTAACTCCAACAATTCCGGCTATAAGTGTCCCAATGCCAATTAACCAAACAAACATTTTAATCGTTCGGAAAATATTCATGGTTTCGACATAATTCTCAAGCGAATTATATATACCCACAGCACGCTCGTCGTTGGGGTCAAATTTGTGATTCTTTGCCAACAAATTGCGAATATCTTTTTCGACCTGTTGGCTTTCTTTTTTAGTAATATTGTGCGTAGTAAGAGCTAAATTATGAATACGATCGCCGGCATTAAACAACTTTTGAGCAGTAGTAAGTGGAATAAGCCCCTGGCGTGTACCTTCGCGCGGATCGTGTTCATTGTAAACCCCAACTATTTTAAAAGGAACATTGCCTACCTTAAGGATTTGCCCTATGGGGTCAGAATTTTTAAACAAAGCCTCCTCAATATCGGCTCCAATAACCATAACCTTTCGACCATATTGCATGTCAATTTCGTTAATAAAACGACCTTTCGATATGGTATAATTTTCAATTACTTTGTAGTCGGGATGACATGCTTGTGAGTTATACGTTCCGTATTCGTTTTCAAAAGCATAGGTACGGTCACCAATCCAATATCTGGCCGATATTTTATCAACATCAGGCATTTTACTAACTTCGTCAAAATCGTCCATATCGAGCTGAATACTTCGTCCCGACTGAAATCCGGCATAAGGCATGCTGGTTTCGCGACTCCAAATCCACATGGCATTAATTGCATTTCCCTCAAAATTTGAACCTACACCGTTGCTTAGTCCATTACCGGCACCCAACAGTATCATAAGCATAAAAATGCCCCATGCCACAGCAAATCCGGTTAAAAAAGTACGAAGCTTATTTTTCTTAATCGTACTTAATATCTCTTGCCATATATCAATATCGAACATAATTATACCGATTGAAGTTCTTTTGCGTATTCTTTTTTAAACGAAGCCAAATCGCCGTTAATAATCAAATCGCCAATGTTTCCATCCCGAAGTTTGATTATTTTATCAGTCATAGCGGCAATATCGTGCTCATGAGTCACAATAATAATTGTTATACCTTCTTTATGGATGTCTTTCAGAATATCCATCACTTCGTACGATGTTTGAGTATCGAGTGCCCCTGTTGGTTCATCAGCTAAAATCACTTTAGGTTGCGATATTAATGCCCGGGCTATTGCAACACGCTGTTTTTGTCCTCCCGATAACTCGTTAGGCATATGCTCAGCCCAGTCTTTTAGTCCAAGCCGGTCGAGGTACTCTAATGCCATTGCATTGCGCTTACGCCTGCTTACACCCTGATAATAAAGAGGTAAAGCAACATTTTCCATGGCATTTTTAAATGAGATCAGATTAAAGGATTGAAATATAAACCCTAATGTTTCGTTGCGGTATTTAGCAGCTTTACGTTCGCTCATATTCCGAATTAGCTGCCCGTCAAGCATGTACTCTCCCTGGTCGTAATTATCAAGAATACCTAATATATTCAACAAGGTTGATTTACCCGAACCCGAAGAGCCCATTATCGAAACAAACTCACCCTGGTTTATTTCAAGATCAATTCCCTTCAAAACATGCAGGCTATTGGTGCCCATTCGGTACGACTTGTGGATGTTAGTAAGTGTAATCATGGCTATTTTTTAAATATTGTCTTGTACAATAATCTATCGTCAAATGTCAGTAAAAGACTCTAAATATCATTTTCACAATAGATGAATTGTTGATTTTTATCGGTAACTGTCGGTTTTCTTATAAAAATGTTTCGATAAATCTCGCTGTCTTTTTTTGATTCATTGTATTTGACTAAGCTTTTCGAAAAAAATTACAATTAACAGCTGTTTTTTTTTACATAAAATATCAAATAATAAATCACCCTCAAACAAAAAATACATTAATAACATTTAACAAGCATTTAACTCCAAATATTTTGTAGTGCGGCTAAAAACACACAAATTTGTCTTTAATTAAACAAGTACAATGAATAAAAGCTACAAACATATTGTTGCTCTGTTCCTCATGGTTTTAATTCTTTTTTCAACCATAGGTTTTCAGATAATCACAACTTTTTGCGGTGGTTGTAACGACGAACATGTATCGGTAGCTGTTATTCAACCGGCAGACTCCAACCTTGCCTGCGAATGCTGCAACCAAACCGATGGAGAACTTGTATGTTGCACTACAACATACAACAATTACGAAACACACCACCAGTCAACATCAAAATTCGCAAAACTCAGCATTGATGCCACCGAAGCAAAAACTCCAAACATTGGAACAAAAAAGGCCGAAAAAACGTTGTACGATGCTTATATTCCTATACATTTAATTTCAAATTATCTGAAACAGTTAATCCCAAAATTCCATTATAGCACTTATATTGACACGGGAAGAACTGTCCTTTCGCAAACCTGCGTATTACTTAATTGACTCATGCCGTATTTGTACTTTATACAAGAGTATAACTGTACATAAAGTGTCTTTAAAAAAAATTGCATACCGGCTTAACACATTCATTCATTGTGTTGAGTTGTAATTATCATTTTAATAAAATACGCATGAAAATACTATTCATCAGCGGCTTTTTGCTTTTAGCATATCTGCTACCGGCTAGCAACAATTTGGTAAACGGAATTGTAAAAGAAAAAGCCAATCCCGGCATTCCGATAGTTGGTGCCAACATATATTGGGCTGGTACCACACAAGGAACAACAAGTAATGCCAATGGCGAGTTTGAAATTTTAAAACCAAACAATATCGATATAACAAATCTGGTTGTTTCGTTTGTAGGATATAAAACCGATACAGTTCAGGTTAAAAAAGGGATACCCGTTTTTGTTTATCTCGAAGAGAACATCGAATTAAGCGAAGTTATTGTTCAAGAACGACAAAAAGGCCAGTATATATCAACCATGGATGCTGTTCAAAGCACAAAAATCACAACATCAGAGCTTCAAAAAGCAGCTTGTTGTAACCTCTCTGAAAGTTTCGAAACCAACGCTTCGGTCGATGTTAGTTTTTCGGACGCAATTACAGGAGCCAAACAAATTAAAATGCTCGGATTGGCAGGCATATATGTACAAACAATTTCAGAAAACATTCCATCGTTACGCGGAATAGCTGCACCTTACGGGCTGGGATACACCCCGGGATCATGGATGGACGCAATACAAATATCAAAGGGTACTTCGTCGGTTAGTAACGGCTACGAAGCTATTAGCGGGCAAATAAATGTTGAATATAAAAAGCCCGAAAATTCGGAATTTCTTCATATAAACCTTTACGGTAATGATGCAATGAAAACCGAAGCAAACCTCAACTACACACACCATATTACCGACAGTTTATCGACAATGTTTTTTATTCATGGCGAAAATCTGAATAAAGAAATTGATAACAATGCCGATAATTTTTTAGATATGCCAAGGCTTAAGCAGATTAATTTAATGAACCGATGGAATTGGATACCAAAAAATGGCGGCCATCGCGAAATTGGATTCAAAATACTCGATGAACAACGTCAATCGGGGCAAACAGGTGCATTTGATTCTGACAACAACAATTTATATGGTATTCGTATCGATACACGCCGTTACGAGGTGTTTGCAAAAAACGGTATCATATTCAACAAACCCGGAACAAGCCTGGGACTTCAATTTTCGGGATCGTACCACAAACAAAACTCGGTTTACGGAAACAAAACCTATAAAGGTTCGCAATACAGTGCTTACATAAACGCAATATACATGGGAAACTTTGGAACTCAATTGCACTCGTACAAAACAGGCATATCGTTTTTAGGCGACTCATATAACGAATTGTTAAACGATGTGGATTATTCACAAAACGAGATGGTTCCCGGTATGTTTTTCGAGTATAATTACCATATTCAAAATTCATTTAATTTACTTGCCGGTGTTCGCGCCGATTACAGCTCAGCATATGGCTTTTTTGTAACTCCACGCGTACATGCCAAATGGAATATAAGCAATTGGTTTATATGGAGAGCATCTGCGGGTAAAGGATTTCGTACTTCGAGGCCATTGGCCGAAAACAGCTATTTACTGGCCAGCTCACGTAAAATGATTATCGACAACAACTTACAACAAGAAGAAGCCATAAATCTGGGCACAAGCATTAATGCAAATATTCCTGTTGGCACTCGGGATATGTCGATTACTATTGATTATTATCACACAAATTTTATTAACCAAATCATTGGAGATGTTGATAGCAACCCACACAAAATACATTTTGCCAATCTTGATGGAGCATCGTATTCAAACGCTATTCAAGCCGAAGTTTTTTACGAATTGTTTAATGGCTTTACATTGAACGCAGCATACCGTATAAACGATGTAAAGCAAACTATTGCCGGTGAATTACGCGAAGCTCCTCTACAAAGCCGTTACAAAGGGCTAATAAGCTTGAGTTATGCTACACGACTCAACAAATGGCAATTTGATTTAACCGGACAGTTTAATGGTGGCGGACGAATGCCCGATCCAAACCCCGAACATGCTTTGTGGAACAAAACATTTGATCCGTTTACAGTAGTAAACACTCAAATCACAAAAAACTTTAAACAGTGGAGCTTTTATGCCGGTGCCGAAAATCTTTTCAATTTTAAAATGGACAACCCCATTATTGATGCCATGAATCCCTGGGGCGAAAATTTTGATGGGTCGATGATTTGGGGACCCGTTCATGGCCGAAAAATATACATCGGATTGAGATACACTTTAAACAATTTTTAATATAAACATTAAAACATACTCGTTATGAAAAAATTAATAACAATTGCAACAATTACAGTTCTTGCTATCAGCATATTTAGTTTGAATGCAAATGCAAAAAAGAAAGAAAATGAAAAAACACTTACATTTATCGTAAGTATGGACTGCCATAGCTGTGTTCAAAAAATTGAAAGCAATATTCCATTCGAAAAAGGAGTAAAAGACCTGAACATATCGCTCGATAAAAAAGAATGTGAAGTAACTTTTAATAAAAACAAAACCAATGCAATGAAGCTTGTCGAAGCATTTAACAAATTGGGATATACTGCCACAATTAAACTTGATGAGAATAAAAAATCATTAAAAGCTGAGCCTCAAAACCACATAAATCACAAACACGAAGATCAAAAATAAATACAAAATTAATCAATGAATTTAAAAAGGAGCTCTCTGACTGAGAGCTCCTTTCTTATGTTTTATATATCTATACTCATTCAAATATTTAATCCTTAACAATACTGATTGTAAAATTTGTAGCTGCATCCGATACATTCTCAATATGCAAATAAAGATCTTCTTGCGAAAAGGTATAAGTAAGTTCCTCATCGTCTAAACCCTCGGTAACACTATTGGACATATCGGTACCCATGCCGGTTCCATACCCTATAACAACCCGTAAATCTAAATCATGTGTAAACTTACTTAACTTAACGGTATAGGTTTCTCCTACAACATAAGGAAATTCATATAAATAAGCTCCGGGGTCAACACTTGATTTTATTGAACCTGTTGATAATTTAAAAGGACTATTCCATGTTCCACTCCCTTCTAATTGAGATGCTTTGGGGCCAGCATCACTGTCTTTGCTGCATGAGTAATTCAAACATCCTAAAATAATAATACTCAATACAATTAATAAGCTTTTTTTCATGTTATAATAATTTGTTTTTAATGGTAGCACTGAACTCCATGTTGCAAGAAAAATATTATCATACTATGGGTTTTATTAAGCAACATGTTCGTTTCGTTTCGCTAAGTATCTATTGAATTCAACTGTACTTATTCTTTCGTCCAAATGCGGGCATTCAGGTTCATCTCGGTAATTATGGTTTCG
>CAZARW010000058.1:17709-19176 GCA_964487645.1 uncultured Prolixibacteraceae bacterium | reverse complement strand
TTACCGTTCGTAATGTACTTTTTTCTATTCCTGATAGCTCAATTAAATCGTTTGTTGTATTACCACTACTATCTGCAAAAATGAAATCAAATCGGTTAAATCGTTTAGTCCCCTCGTTTTCTAAAATTGAGAAAATTGGGTCGTAATCTAGCCGTGACTCATCTTTTTTAAAAAAAAAGAAATCATCATAATCTTTCGAGCAAATCGCTTCCCCTTTTATAGCTACCGGATAAACAAACATATCAATATTTGTAAACTTTAATCGACGAAAGGATTTGTTTATAATGCTTCCTGTATATAAAAAATCTTCAAAATGTTCTTTATCCTTAAAGGCAAAAGATTTAAAGCTGTTATTTGTTCCAAAGGATGGAAACTGAATATCGTTTTTATCATTACCTGAGCATAGTGTACGATATATACTTTTGCTCGGGACTAATCCTTGCTGAGTTAAATTTGTAACCTCCGAGTTAAGTTTATCCTTAATGCAATCGAATGTTGTTTCGAAATGATACCAGTTGCATTTTTCATTATCCTTAGAAAACTCGAAATGAATAAAAACGGTAAAGTCGGCAAATTTTAAAAATTTGTTTCTTGTTTCATCACCATACAATTCAAGAGTTTCATCCTTATTCAAAAGCCTTTTAAGTATACTTTGATTTTTACTTTTAACAATATTCAAATAGTTTTCGTGTAAGGTATTTAAATCAAATAAGGAATTTCTTACGATTTCTTTTTCATTCATGTGTGTTTCAAACACCGGAGCAAACAGAAGAAGTCTGTCAAACTTTTCTAATTCCTTTTCAAACGTTTCATGAAACTGAACTAAATCATTATCTTTCCTAATCTGTTTTAGTTGTTCAATTACAGACTCAATCGTTTGCGTATATTGATTCAATTTCCTTGGAATTGTAATTTCTTTTTTACTTTTGAAATTGTTCAAGATGTTTTTCAATACTAAGCCTTTATCTTTTTCATCAACAGCACTCAACATATCTGGCTTAATCGTTTTTGCCAGATAATCATCAACTATAATTTCATAAGTTTTTTGTCCATTTACAAAAGCATTCCCTTGCCCTTTCTCGAAGGTGAAATTTCCAAAATCTTTTATTCCTTTTATTTTCCCTGTCTTGTCTATTTCACTCTTTCTTGTGTAACAAATATCTCCAAAAAGATACTTTTTTGGACTTGAATCATTATCTGAAGTTGAATAACGCAAATAGTACAATTTCTCACGTTGATTTTCAGGAGTAATTTCCATTCCCTCCCAATTAAAAGAGAAATCAGCATTGACCGGTATTGTAATGCATATAGGCCAATTACCATCCCTGTCTTTGGGACAAGGCTCGACATATTTAAAGTATTTGAGGCTGTTTTCCGAACTCCGCAGAACTTTGCCTATCTGAAGTACTGTTTCTAAACTCATATCTTATTTGTTTTGTACGTTTCTTTCATGTCATTCGTATTATA
>CAZARW010000058.1:0-17699 GCA_964487645.1 uncultured Prolixibacteraceae bacterium | reverse complement strand
TTTCGTTCTACTTTCTTTCGCCAACTCTGTCAGGAGCTTCGCAAGCTGACAGGTTTTGGAAGTTGCGCAAACCCAACAGAGTCGCTAGACCTGTCGGAGTTGAACAGTTGATTATTCGTTCAAAATCCAAACGCTCGTCAGGAGCTTTGCACGCTGTCAGGTTTTTGGGGTTTGCAGTCAATTGCTTTGTATGTTTCTTTCATATTATCTGTTTTTTATTTTCATTCTACCTCCTTCCACCAACCCTGTCAGGAGCTTCGCACGCTGACAGGTTTTGAAAGTTGCGCAAACCCGACAGAGTCGTGAGACCTGTTGGCGTTTAGTTGTCGTTGCCGGTGAAGCATAATACTTCTTTTTGCCACCTCCGGCTAAGCTCGCCTGTCCTTTTTTTTATAACTTTAAATTTAACTGTCATAATTAAGTGTTTAATGATTAATATCAAAACAACTCCTTGTGCGTGTTTTTTTTCAAATTACCCCCAACTCCCAATCCATCCTGTCCATATCGATTTTCTTCACATGCTCCTCTTCGAATGCCTTTTTGCCTCCAAACCAGTTAATTACTTCATCGCGTTTAAGCTTAGTTGACTTATCGGATGTACACGTTAGGTAACTGCTCCAGGGGTACTCTAGCGGATGGCTGCAAAACCCATGATGGATTGGATTGCAGTGTATATAAATAACTACACGCCTTAGATATTCCATATTGTCGATATGTTTTCGTTTGAAGCGGCGTTCGAACAAGGTGCCGCAGGTTTCGATGCTATTGTTGAAATATCGGCTATAAGCGTTGAACAGATGTGAAAAATGTTTTGATGGAACTGGTCGTTTTAATTTACTTATATCAATCCTTTCAGGTTCTCCGAACTCTGAAAGGTCTGTTGTGGTTTGAAACCTGACAGAGTCGTCAGACCTGTCAGAGTTTAGCTTTTTATAAAAACCAATTTGCTTTTCTTCCTTTATCCGCACCAACACATGAAAATGGTTCGGCATAAGCACCCACGCATACGTTTCGGCAACCGACTCAATATATTTATTGTATATGTTCAGAAAATGCTCATAATTATTAGCAACCCGGTATAAATTGCGGCCTCCAACAGCATGATTGTAAATGTGGTAGAAATGTCCGTAATCTAATTTTTCGTATTGTAGCATTTTTATGTTTATTTTTTTTTTTTTTTTTGTGATTTATATTTTCAATAGCCGTTAATCTTTTTTTTTTTAGACATAGGCAATGAGTTATTTGTATTTTTATATATCAAAAAATTAGTTCAACGTTAACAAAACTCCCACTTTAGGATATTGGGGGGCTCGCTTCGCACCACCCAAAGCCCGTTGAGTTTTTCTCGCCCAGGCCTGCATTTATAATCAGATCATGAATTTCGGGTGGGGCAGTGAGCGTAAAATTGTAAACAAAACCTCTTATTTTGCTTTCTTGCGGGGTGTAGGCCTTAATGGTAATGAGTTTCGATTTAATTTTGCTCTCTGGTATGAGTCTGAATGAAAAATCGATTGGAAGTTTTAAATCAGTTTTTACAGTTTCTGTCTTTTGAAGTAAGTTGTTTTTTAAGAGTTCGCTGTAATTTTCGTCTTCGGGCGAAAGATATTTTGCATATTTCTCGTCATGGGGCATTATGCTAACTACAATTGGCGATTTTGACGTGTAGTTCATTGTTTTGTTCAAAGGTGGTGAGGGGAGCCGCTCAATACTGTTAACAATACAATCAATACCATTGTATTGATCTCCAATATATACTTTTTGCTGTTTAAACAGGCCTAAAATAAAACGTTCGGCTATATCGGGTAAATAAAACGACACTTGCACCGATAAACTATTATTTCGTATTTCTAAAAGTGATTTTTCTTTATGGAATATCGATTGTTTTATTTTTAACGGAGAGTAGCAAAAAAACTTAAATTTTTTATTGCCGCTTGTGTATCCTTGCTTGTGCAAGAACGAAGAAAATTCAGAATCGCTATTTTCAATTACTTTGTAAATCCATGCTCCAATATAGTACTGATAGTCAATGGGCAGCATCTTTTGTTTTGAATTGCGTTGTAGCTCAATATTAAATCTCATGGGGTGTCGATAGTTTGTATATTGTTTAAAAACATGATGTAATTTTTAAAAGTAGCAAAATTTTTACAAAGTCTAATGGTTTGTACTTGATAAATCAATTGCATGTTTTATTTGCTTAAAATACAGGCTTTTGCTGTATGTGTGTTGTTGGTAAATCGTAGCAAAATGTTAATAAATTATTTCACGGCCAAAAGTGCTTTTCGTTATATTTGTGCAAATTTGGAATCGAATTATGCAGGAACAACAAGGAAACTACAACGAAGATTCAATCAAAACCCTCGATTGGCAGGAGCATATCAGGCGCCGTCCCGGAATGTATATTGGTAAGTTGGGCGATGGATCTCAGGCCGACGATGGTATATATGTGCTATTGAAAGAAGTGATCGATAATTCCATCGATGAGTTTATGATGGGCAACGGGAAAAAAATTGAAGTTTTGGTTAGCGACGAGCTGGTATCGATACGCGATTATGGCCGGGGTATTCCGTTGGGAAAACTTGTTGATGTGGTTTCGAAAATGAATACCGGTGCAAAGTACGATTCAAAAGTATTTAAAAAATCGGTAGGGCTAAACGGTGTTGGTGTTAAAGCTGTAAATGCCCTGTCCGAAAAGTTTGTTGTTAAATCATTTCGCGAAAATGAGGTGAAAGAAGTTGAATTTGCCGGCGGAATAAAGCAACGCGAAGAAAAAATTACTCAATCGGACCAGCCAAACGGTACACAAGTAATATTTACTCCCGACCAGGCTATTTTTAAAAACTATCACTATATCACCGACTACATTTCGTCGATGATGAAAAATTACTGTTTTCTGAATTCGGGGCTGATTATCGAATTTAATGGCGAACGCTATCAATCAAAAAACGGACTGCTCGACCTGCTGAACGAAAACATGGACAGCGACCCAATATATCCGGTGGTTCATCTTAAAGGCGACGATATTGAAGTTGCTCTGACTCATGGAAATCAATACGGCGAAGATTATTATTCGTTTGTAAACGGACAGCATACAACACAGGGGGGTACACATCTTACTGCATTTCGCGAAGCTGTTGTGAAAACCATTCGCGATTTTTACAAAAAAGATTTTGATGCTTCAGATATTCGTGCCTCAATTATTGCTGCCATTAGTATTAAAGTCGAAGAACCGGTGTTTGAATCACAGACAAAAACCAAACTCGGATCAAAAGATATTGGCCCCAATGGACCTTCGGTGCGCTATTTTGTAAACAATTTTGTACAAACCGAACTCGACAATTATTTGCACAAAAACCCCGAATCGGCCGATGTTCTTCTGCGCAGAATTGTTGAGTCGGAACGTGAACGAAAAGCAATATCGGGAATTAAAAAACTGGCAAAACAACGCGCTAAAAAAGTAAGTCTGCATAATAAAAAATTGCGCGATTGCCGCATTCATTATACCGATAAGGACGATCGTAAAAACGAATCGTCGATATTTATTACCGAGGGCGATTCGGCCAGCGGATCAATTACAAAAAGCCGAAATGTAAATACTCAGGCTGTTTTTAGCTTGCGCGGAAAACCCCTAAACTCGTATGGCTTAACTAAAAAAGTAGTATACGAAAACGAAGAATTTAACCTTTTACAGGCTGCACTCGATATTGAAGAAGGACTCGATAACCTGCGCTACAATAAAGTAATTATTGCTACCGATGCTGATGTTGACGGAATGCACATACGCTTGCTGATGCTTACTTTCTTTTTGCAATTTTTCCCCGAATTGGTAAAAAAAGGCCATGTTTATATATTTCAAACTCCTTTATTCAGAGTGCGGAATAAACGAAAAACATATTACTGCTACAGCGAAGAGGAGCGAATTGCTGCAGTGAAAAAAGTAGGAGCAAACCCCGAAATTACCCGATTTAAAGGCTTGGGCGAAATTTCGCCCGATGAATTTAAGGAGTTTATTAACGAAAATATTCGCCTTGAGCCGGTAACAATAGGAAAGGGCGATTCGATAAAGCAACTGCTCGAATATTATATGGGAAAAAATACTCCCGAACGACAAGAGTTTATAATCGACAATTTATATGTCGAAAAAGATGAAATCCTTGCGTAAAATTCATAATACCGAAATCAACACACAATAATGAGCAACGAAGAAATTAACCAAATCCCCGATAACGAAAACCAAGGTGGATCACTTAACAAAGACAAACGTGAGCTTTTGTATTTGAAAGGAATGTATGAAACATGGTTTTTGGAATATGCTTCGTATGTAATTCTCGAAAGAGCTGTGCCTTATGTAAACGATGGATTAAAACCAGTACAACGGCGAATAATGCATGCTATGCGCGAAATGGACGATGGGCGTTATAATAAAGTAGCAAACATTATTGGTCAAACAATGCAGTATCACCCCCACGGCGATGCTTCAATTGGCGATGCACTGGTTCAGCTGGGGCAAAAAGATTTGTTGGTCGAAACACAAGGAAACTGGGGAAATATTCATACAGGCGATGGTGCTGCAGCTCCACGATATATCGAAGCACGTCTTTCAAAATTTGCTCTCGAGGTTGTGTTTAACCCAAAAACAACACAGTGGCAGCTTGCTTACGACGGACGTAAAAAAGAACCCGTTACTTTGCCCGTTAAATTTCCTTTGTTGCTTGCTCAGGGAGTCGAGGGTATTGCTGTTGGATTATCGGCTAAAATTTTACCGCACAATTTTAACGAGTTAATCGATGCTGCAATTTTGCACCTTAAAGGAAAAGAATTTGAATTGTATCCCGATTTTCCAACCGGTGGCCTCATCGATGTGTCGAAGTACAACGACGGCTTGCGTGGAGGGAATATTCGCATCAGAGCTAAAATCGATAAAATCGATAACAAAACTCTTTGTATTAGTGAAATCCCCTTTGGAAAAAATACATCAACCGTTATCGAATCGATTATTAAAGCAAATGAGCGGGGAAAAATAAAAATCAAAAAAATTGACGACAATACTTCCGATAAAGTCGAGATATTAATTCATTTGGCTTCGGGTATATCGAGCGATAAAACAATCGATGCTCTTTTTGCTTTTACCGATTGCGAAGTATCTATATCACCTAATGCCTGTATTATCGAAAACGATAAACCTCACTTTATCGGGGTAAGTCAAATCCTGAAAAAAAATGCCGAACAAACTGTCGATTTGCTGAAACTTGAACTCGAAATTCGAAAAAACGAACTCGAAGAACAGTGGCATTACTCTTCGCTTGAGAAAATTTTTATCGAAGAGAGAATTTATAAGGATAAAAAATTCGAAGACAGCGAAAATATGGATCAAGCTGTTGCACATATCGATAAACGGCTCGAACCATGGAAACCCAAGCTTAAACGCGATATTAACCGCGACGATATTCTTAAGCTGATGGAAATTAAAATGGCACGCATTTTAAAATTCAATACCGATAAAGCCAATGCTCATATTCAGTCGATTGAGGACGAAATTGCTGAAATAATTCACAACATCGAAAATATTATACCATTTACTATTGCTTACTACAACCGTATAAAAAGCAAATTTGGAAAAAGTAAAGAACGAAAATCCGAAATCCGGAATTTCGAAAATATTGTAGCGAGCAAAGTAGTTGTTGCCAACGAAAAATTGTATGTCGACAGCGACGAAGGCTTTATGGGAACTTCGCTTAAGCGGAATGAGTATGTTTGCGATTGCTCCGATATTGACGATATTATTGTGTTCCGTCGCGATGGTACTTATTTTGTAACAAAGGTATCCGAAAAAGCATTTATTGGAAAAAATCCACTCCACATTGCTGTGTTCAAGAAAAACGATAAACGCACAATATACAATCTTGTGTATCGCGATGGCCGTGCCGGTGCTACATATATGAAACGTTTTGCCGTTACAAGCATTACGCGCGATAAAGAATACGATATGACTAAAGGTACTGCCGGATCGAGAATTTTGTATTTTAGCGCAAATCCAAACGGCGAGTCCGAAGTGCTTAAAGTAACGCTTAAACCTAAACCACGACTAAAAAAGCTAATTTTTGATATCGACATGGGCGAACTGGCCGTAAAAGGACGCAGCGCGATGGGCAACCTGGTAACTAAAAACGATGTTCATAAAATATCGCTCAAAGAAAAAGGCGCTTCAACACTGGGTGGGCGGAAAATATTTTTCGATGCCGATGTAAATCGTATTAATGCTGATAAACGAGGTGTTTTTCTTGGCGAATTTCAGGGCGAAGATAAAATCTTGGTCATAACAAAATCAGGCAATTTCGAATTCTTTACCTTTAACCTCGAAACTCATTTTCCCGACGATATTCTTGTAATCGAAAAATTTAAACCGGGCAAAACAGTGAGTGTGGTATACTACGATAGTGAGCAAGAATTGTATTATGTGAAGCGTTTCGAAATTGATGGTGATATTGCCATTAATCGTCCGCAAAATTTTATTGGTGATAATCCCGAAAATAAACTCATTAGCATTACCTGGGTGCATTATCCAAGGCTCGAAATTGAATTTGGCGGCAAAAACAGTGACCGCGACAACGAAATTATCGAAGTGGCAGAGTTTATTGGAATCAAATCATATAAAGCCAAGGGCAAGCGTTTAAGCAATTTTGAAGTAAAAAATATTAAAGAAATTGAGCCTGTTGTAAAAGATGAGGATGAAAAACAAGCTGACGAGGATATTCAGCCTGAAAATCAAGCCGACGATATTCCTTTTGAAATCGACCGTGGAAAACCTGATGACTCTGACGACGACGAAGGCCAAATGTCTTTGTTCGATAACGATTAAGTTCTAACCTGATTAATCAATAAGTATGCGTATTTACTTGATAGGATATATGGGCAGTGGAAAATCAACCGTAGGTAAAGGGCTGGCTAAAAATTTGGAACTTGACTTTATCGATATGGATGTTTTTATCGAAAATTCACAGCATAAAACCATTCCTCAGATTTTTGAACTTTATGGCGAACAGGGGTTTCGTCAGATTGAACAAAAAGCACTTCGTGAATTGTCCGAATTCGAAAATGTTATTATTGCTACCGGTGGCGGTGCTCCATGTTTTTTCGACAATATGCAGCTTATTAATCAAACCGGTACATCAATATATCTTAAAGCTACAGCATCGTTGCTTGCTCAACGATTGATGAATTCAAAAATTGAACGCCCGCTTATTAAAGGTAAAAACTACGAACAGTTGGTTGGTTTTATTGACGAAACACTCAATGCACGTGAGAAATTTTACATGCAGGCAAAATGCATTCTTCCTTTCGATCGCGATCTTTCAGACGACGAAGTACTTGATGCTTTTAACAAACATATGAGATAATCAGGTTTTATTGTGCTTTGATTAAATTATCAATGGAAGATCAATTTTATACATCTTTCTCTTTTTATAACTAGCATAATTAAGTTACTTTTGTGTTCCATTGTAAACATAAAAAGAAACAAAAACAGAAAGCTTGTATTTTAAAGCTGTAAACACGATAATAAATTAATTCGATATGAGTATTACAAAATTTTTAAGCAACATGTTTGGCACAAAATCCGACAGAGATATTAAGGAGATTATGCCAATGGTTGAAAAGGTAAAAATCGAATACGAACGTATTGCAAAGCTTACCGACGATCAACTGCGTGCCGAAACACTAACGCTCAAACAAAAAATTAGCGATTATATAAAATCCGAAGAGGACGAAATAAACGAACTCAAAGCAAAAGCCGAAGATGCTGATGTTGAAGCCAGCGAAAAATACTACGACAGAATTGATAAACTTGTTGAAACAATTGATACAAAAATCGAAGAAGTACTCGAAGAGTTGCTTCCTGCAGCTTTTGCTATCATAAAATCAACTGCCAAACGGTTTAACGATAATCCGCAAATTGTGGTTGAAGCAAGCGAATTCGACCGCGATATGGCAGCAAAATACGACCATGTTAGTATTGAGGGCGATAAGGCTGTATGGCAAAATCGTTGGTTAGCAGGTGGTAACGAAATTGTTTGGGATATGGTGCATTACGATGTACAGCTTATTGGTGGTGTTGCCTTACACAAAGGAGCAATTGCCGAGATGGCTACAGGTGAAGGTAAAACACTTGTTGCTACTTTGCCGGTATTTCTGAATGCATTAGCCGGCAGGGGAGTACACCTTGTTACGGTAAACGATTATTTGGCCAAGCGTGACTCCGAATGGATGGGGCCAATTTATCAGTTTCATGGCTTGTCGGTTGATTGTATCGATAAACATACTCCCAATTCACCCGAACGACGTAAAGCATACAACGCCGATATCACTTTTGGTACAAACAACGAATTTGGTTTCGATTATCTTCGCGATAACATGGCAATAAACCCCGAAGACCTTGTGCAGCGAAAACATCATTATGCAATTGTTGATGAGGTTGACTCGGTTTTAATTGACGATGCGCGTACTCCCTTAATTATTTCGGGGCCGGTACCAAAAGCAACCGGCGACGAAATGTTTTTGGAATACCGCACAAAAGTTGAAAAATTGGTTGCCGAACAACGTAAAATGGTTACTGCTATTTTAGCCGAGGCTAAAAAGCTTTTAACTAAAGAAGGAGCAACAAAAAAAGAAATTGAGCAAGGTTCGCTACTTTTATTGCGAGCACATAAAGGATTGCCTAAAAATAATGCTCTGATTAAGTTTTTGAGCGAAGAGGGTATTAAAGCACAAATGCTTAAAACCGAAAACTTTTATATGCAGGATAATAACAAGCACATGCATATAGTTACCGATCCCTTATATTTTATTATCGAAGAACAGCAAAATTCAATTGAATTAACCGATAAAGGTATCGACCTTATTTCGGACGATACCGAAGATAATGACTTTTTTGTACTGCCCGATATTGGCTCCGAAATTGCAGCCATCGAAAACGAATCATCGCTTACGCCCGAAGAGGCTTTAGAAAAGAAAGATGATTTACTGCAAAAATATGGAGTAAAATCCGAAAGGGTACATACACTTAATCAGCTTCTTAAGGCTTATACTTTGTTCGAAAAAGACGATGAGTATGTTGTTATCGACAACAAAGTAAAAATTGTAGATGAGCAAACCGGACGTATTATGGAAGGCCGTCGCTATTCCGATGGTTTACATCAGGCTATTGAGGCAAAAGAACGCGTTAAAGTTGAAGCCGCTACACAAACCTTTGCTACTATTACCCTGCAAAACTATTTCAGAATGTATCACAAGCTGGCAGGTATGACCGGTACAGCCGAAACCGAAGCCGGTGAATTGTGGGACATCTACAAACTCGACGTAATTGTTATTCCTACCAATAAACCTATTGTGCGCGACGACCGCGAAGACCTTGTGTTTAAAACAAAGCGCGAAAAATATAGTGCAATAGTCGACGAAATTCAAAAACTGCACCTTAACGGCCGGCCTGTACTTGTTGGTACTACTTCGGTCGATATTTCGGAATTGCTTAGCCGGATGCTTAAAATGAAAGGCATAAAGCATAATGTACTGAATGCTAAACTACACCAGCGCGAAGCCGATATTGTTGCTGAAGCCGGTTTGGCCGGTACCGTAACCATTGCTACAAACATGGCAGGACGTGGTACCGATATTAAACTTTCGAAAGAGGTTAAAGCTGCCGGTGGTTTAGCAATTATTGGTTCCGAACGTCACGATTCGCGCCGCGTTGACCGACAATTGCGAGGACGTGCCGGACGACAAGGAGACCCTGGATCGTCGCAATTTTTTGTTTCACTTGAAGACGATTTGATGCGTCTTTTTGGAACCGACCGCATTACAAAAGTGATGGATCGCATGGGACTCAAAGAAGGCGAAGTTATTCAGCACTCAATGATTTCAAAATCGATTGAACGAGCACAGAAAAAAGTAGAAGAAAACAACTTTGGAATACGTAAGCGCTTGCTCGAATACGATGATGTAATGAACTCGCAACGCGAAGTAATATACAAACGCCGCCGTAATGCTTTATTTGGCGAGCGTGTTGAGGTGGATATTATGAACAATATGTACGATTCGGTTGAGGAACTTGTTAGTACATATCGTGATGGTGAGTTTCTCGATTTTAAAATTGATCTTATGCGATTGGCCTCAATCGAAACGCCTATTACCGAAGAAGAATTTGCTACTTTAGGTGCTTCTGATCTTAGCGAAAAAGTGTTTAGAGCAATGCTTGATGCATACAACCGTAAAAAAGAAAACATTGCAAAACAAGCATATCCGGTTATAAACAAAGTTTTCGAAAGCCAGGGACATCAGTATAAAAACATTGTTGTTCCTTTTACCGATGGTAAGCGAATTTATCAGGTTATTACAAACCTCGAGAAAGCATATAATAATAAAGGAAAAGAAGTTGCAAAATCGTTCGAAAAACAAATAATGCTTGCTACCATTGATGAAGCATGGAAGGAACAGCTTCGCGAAATGGACGATTTGCGTCAATCGGTTCAAAATGCTACTTACGAGCAAAAAGATCCGTTGCTTATATACAAACTCGAATCGTTTACGTTGTTTAAAACAATGATTCAGGAAGTTAACCGTAAAGTTGTTTCGGTGCTCTCAAAAGGACACATTCCTATTTCTGATCCCTCGGAAGTACGCGAAGCTCAGGAGCGTAAACGTACCGATATGAGTAAGCTTCAAACCGGCCGAAGCGATTTGCCCGGAACAGGCAATAATAAACCCGGCGAAAAACCACAAAAAGCGCAACCTGTGCGTACCGAAAAAAAGGTGGGACGTAATGATCCTTGTCCTTGCGGTAGCGGAAAAAAATATAAAAACTGTCACGGAGCAGGTGTAGCTGCAACGGAATAAATAAACGTTTTATGGGAATTTTAAACTTTATTCACTGGAATGTAAACCCCGAAATTTTTAGCCTTGGGCCATTGTCGGTACGCTGGTACGGATTAATGTTTGCTATTAGCTTTATTTTGGGATACCATATAGTTGAAAAGCAGTTTGAACACGAAAAAGAAAATAAAAAGTGGCTCGACAATTTGTTGATGTACATTGTTATTGCCACAATTGTGGGAGCCCGCTTAGGGCATGTTTTCTTTTATGGATGGGAGTACTATTCAAAAAACCTTATCGAAATATTCTATGTTTGGCAGGGAGGCCTTGCAAGCCATGGAGGTGCTGCAGGTATTTTTATTGCTTTATATATTTTTTCAAAAAAATATACAAAACGAAGTGTGTTTTGGATAATCGACAGGGTTGTGATTCCTACAGCATTGGCAGCAATGTTTATCCGACTCGGAAATTTATTCAATTCCGAAATTTATGGTATCCAAACCAGTTTGCCCTGGGGGTTTATTTTTGAACGAAACGGTGAAATTGTGCCTAAACATCCTACTCAGCTATACGAGGCTTTGGCATATTTGTTAACGTTTTTTGTTACCTATAAAATGTACTGGAAAACCAATGCAAAATCAAAAACCGGCATGCTTACAGGTGTGTTTTTTATAATGGTTTTTGCAGCACGCTTTTTTATCGAGTTTATTAAAGAAGATCAGGAAGCTTTTGAGGCCGGTATGCTGTTAAATATGGGGCAATGGCTTAGTATTCCTTTTATATTGCTGGGGGCTGGTCTTGTTGTTTATTCATTGTATCGAAATAAAACATCGAAATAATTATTTCTGGCCGAAAACAAAATAATTGTCTGCTTTGATGGAATACATTGGTGAAATTGCTGGTTTGCTAACAGCTTTATGCTGGACCGCTACTGCAATGAGTTTTCAGATTGCTGCACGCAAAATCGGATCACTTGCATTAAACTTTATCCGTTTACTTTTTGCTTTTGTATTTTATGTGGTGTATATGCGAATTTTTATGGGGCAATGGTTGCCTCTCGACGCATCGCCTCAAGCTTGGTTGTATTTAGGTATATCGGGGATTATTGGTTTCGTGTTAGGCGATTTTTTCCTCTTTAAATCATACGAATATATCAGTTCAAAAATATCGATGCTTATAATGACACTTGCACCACCAATTGCATTTTTGATGGGGTATTTGTTTTTACACGAGTCGTTTACTGTTCTCAACATTCTTGGTATGGTGCTTATTATGGGGGGAGTATCGATTGTTGTATTAAAAAAAGATGTTGAAAACGGAATCCGAAAAAATCGTTATCCGCTTAAAGGAGTATTGTACGCTTTTTTGGGGGCAATAGGACAGGGAGTTGGAGCTTTTTTTAGTAAAAAAGGTATGGCAGAGTACGATCCCTTTGCTTCGTCGCAAATACGTGTTATTACCGGCATAGTTGGTTTTGCAATTCTTATAACAATTCTGAAAAAGTGGAAAATGGTACATGTGGGTATCAACAATACACGTGCACGTAAAGCTTTGTTGGCCGGTTCGTTTTTTGGGCCATTTTTAGGAGTATCGCTCGGAATGGTAGCATTTAAATATACCGGTTTGGGTATTGCATCAACATTAATGGCTACCGTACCTGTTTTTATTTTATTGCCGTCGCATATTATTTTGAAAGAAAAACTCACTGTGGGTGAGATTGTAGGGGCTTTGCTGGCTGTTGGCGGTATATCGATTTTCTTTTTGTAGATTTATAATCTGTTGCAATATTTAAATAATTATTATAAATTGTATAATTGTTTGTTTTTTGTTAATTAAAAACGCTGGTTTTAACTCATATTGAATAAAAATAATTGAGTGTAAAACTTAAAAAAAGAGGAGTTATTTAATATCATTCGGCAATTATAAATGGGATATCATGAAGATCATGTTGGTCGATGGGCTGCTGAATATACGTCAGCACTATAAATCACAAATAGAAAAACTGTTTCCAAATACTCAATTTGTTGAAAGCATATCGGCTGAGGATGCTTTATTTTTATATTTCGAAAATAAACCCGACATTATAATTGCTTCCGATATTCTATCGAATCGTAATGCCAGTAAATTGTCGGGTATTTTGTATAATATCAATCGAAATGTACCTTTAATAGTTATCGCATCGGATGGGGCTAATGCCGTTGAAGCGATCAAAAATCATTGTTTCGATTTTTTGCTTTCTCCGGTATCCGATACTATACTCAAAAAGTCAATAATAAGTGCTGTTGAATACATTAATGCTCTTACAAAGAATCATAAGTCATCCGAAGAATTGACCCGCAATACAAAAGTTAAACTTACCGAAGGAAAAGGATATCGAATGCTTGATTTAGATACTATTGCATGTTTTATTGCCGATGGATCATACACTAAAGTTGTATTTAATAACGGCGATACAGAGTATTCATCATATAATTTAGGGAAAATCGAAAACAATATCAGTATACCAAATTTTGTAAAATTACATCGTTCAATATATGTTAATTTGCAGTATATACGGCATATCGACAGGGTAAAAGGAATATGCAAACTTGAACTGATTAACAATACAATTGATGTTAAAATATCGAAGAAACAAATAAAGCGTTTGGAAGAATTGAACGTTTTATAAAAGGTTTGGCTATGGAAAGAAATGTTAAGGTTTTAATTGTTGATGACGATCCGGGAGCACGTAAAATTCTCAAAAAATATCTCGAAATTGCCGATAATGTTGAATTTTTAGGATCGGTAAGCGACACTTTTTTGGCGATGAACCTGGTTGAAAAAAATATACCAGATTTAATTTTTTTAGATATAAACATGCCAAACGAAAACGGCTTGCAATTTGCCGAAAAGTTGCGCCATATGCATATCGATTCGTTTATTGTGTTTACAACAGCTTACAAACATTATGCTGTTAATGCAATTCATTTTAAACCTCTCGATTATTTAGTTAAACCTTTTAGCCTCGAAGATGTGTTTGATATATTAACAAAAACAGAAGAGCTTATAGCTGAAAAACAAAAGGAAATTGATCGGGGGAAAATTTGGGGCAATATTATTCCTAATAAACTAAAATTCAGAACAATTAAAGGCTACGTGTTTGTTAATCCAAACGATATTGTATTTGCAAAAGTTATTGGACCTGTAGTTGAAATTTTTATGAACGATGGAAGCAAAGAGCGTTTACTTACAATTTTTAGTAATCTATTGAACGAAATTGAAAAATATGGCTTTGCGCGAGTCAACCGGTCCTTAATTGTAAATATTAAGTATCTTAAATATGTTGATAAAAAAACCAAAAAATGTATGCTTTGTACTCCCGATAACGAATACATGTTTTCTGTTTCACAGGTGTTTATAACACAATTTGATAAAAAATATTCGATGCGAATTGGATGAATCAATTTATAAAATCATTTACTTTGTGAATACATTTTATTTCTGATATATGATCAACAACAAAACCCGAAACATTTTATTAATACTGAGTGCAGTATTTGTTATAGTAATTGCCTGGTATTTTCGTTCAATAGTAGCATATATCTTTATAGCTGCAATATTAAGTGTAATTGGCCGGCCATTAACCCGTTGGCTGCGAAAGCTAAAAATCTGGAAATATCGTCTGGGATCATCGCTCAGTGCATTTATTACTTTAGTAGCACTGGCTGCATTCTTTTTTAGCCTGTTTCGCTTCTTAATTCCTTTACTTATCAGCGAGTTTCAAAATTTATCGAAAGTTGATATTTCGTTGTATATAAAACAGTTGGAGGAGCCTATAAATAAAATTTCTCATTTTTTGTATGGTGAGAGCATTGACATATCGAATAATTCGATTTTAACAATTATTGGTGAACGTTTGCGTCAGGTTTTTAAAATGTCGCAATTGGCCGATTTTTTAGGCTTTGTTGCCAGTACTCTTGGTAGTGTGATGATTGGCCTTTTGTCGGTTTCGTTCATTACGTTCTTCTTTTTACGCGACGAAAACATGTTTCGCAATGGCTTGATGTTGTTGGTTCCATCGGGCTACGAAGATCGTGTGAGCGATAACTTAACACGTATTGGCTATTTATTGCGTCGGTATTTTATTGGTATTATTCTCGAAATAATTTTAGTAATGACTCTCGATACTTTGGGTTTATTGATTGTTGGTATCGATTTTTCGCAGGCGGTTGTAATTGGAATGTTTTGCGGGTTGTTTAATGTAATACCCTATTTAGGCCCCTGGCTGGGGAGTGCCGCCGGGTTAATTTTTGGTTTTGCAATGAATATCGAAGCCGATTTTATGAGTCATACTTTGCCACTGTTGGGTTTTATGGTTATTGTTTTTGTTTCGGTTCAAATTATCGACAATATACTTTTTCAACCGCTTATTTATTCCAGTAGTGTGAAAGCTCATCCAATGGAGATTTTTTTGTTGATTTTAGCTGCAGGCAGTTTAGCCGGTGTTGTTGGTATGATTCTGGCTATTCCGGTGTATACTATTTTTCGTGTTTTTGCTGCCGAATTTTTGTCGCAGGTAAAGTTTGTTCGAAAAATTACTGAAGGTATGAATAAAGATCGAACGAAAACTAAAAAATCTGAGAGTAATAAAATTCTTTAGTATTACACGTATTATCCAATAACTTAAAAACAACAAATGAATGTATTTATAACCGGAGGTACCGGGTTTATTGGATCGCATATCGTTAAACGTATGCTTGCCGATGGACATGTAGTAACTGTTTTGGCGCGCAATTCGGAAAGAGCAAAAATATTCAATACTATTGATAATGTACATGTTGTTGCAGGTAATCTGAACAATATTGATAGCATGGCTCATCATTTATCAAATAAGCAAATACTTATTCATAATGCATTGTTTTGGGGCGAAAGTGCATCACAAATGCTTATTAACGATACTCTGGCTTCGGTTCAGTTGTTCGAAGCGGCTGTAAAGCATGGAGTATCCGAGATAATTTATACTTCGTCAACTGCAGTGAACGATTGGATATATATGTCGGATATTGCCCGAAAAATTGGAGCTCAAGCCGGTATTGACGAAAATGCCAAACAAAATCCGGTGAGCTATTATGGTGCAACAAAAGGAGCAAGCGAGTTGTTTTTACAGGCTCTGGCGTTTCAGCATAATGTTAAAGCAAATGTTGTGCGCCCGGGATACACCTTTGGTAATCCGGCGTTTAAAAATGCTCCCGTTCAATCCGATAATCGTTTCGGTGATATTGTTAAAGCAGCTTTACACAATGAGCCGATAAAAGTTATAAAGAACGACGGTACTCAATTTATCGATGCCGACGATTTAGCAGCTGTTTATTCTGCAATTATTCAATCACCGGTAAGTGATAAAACATATTTTGGGCTTGGCAATCGTTTTATTCATTGGCACGAAATTGCTCAGCAGGCTATTAAGCTTTGTGGTGCTAAAAGTGCACTGGTTGTTGAAGATAAAAATTGGCCAGATACTCCGGCATTGTTTGATGTAAGCGCAATACACCAAGATTTTGGATTGAGCTTTGATAGTTTGCCCAAAATCATTGAACACATAAAGTATTATATTTCCCTTGTGTAGGTTTATCGAGGAATATTTACCCGGTATGCTGTTTTTACCTTACCTTTAGTAATTGCATTGAGTTTGCCACGCAGCATTTTGCGGCGTAAAGGTGCAACGTGATCAACAAAAAGGATTCCTTGTAAGTGATCATATTCATGTTGAATAACCCTTCCGGAATATCCTGTATAGGTTTCGGTTTTTTCAGTCCAGTTTTCATCAAAATAATGAATGGTTACTTCATCTTCGCGCCAAACATTTTCGTGTATGCCGGGTAAACTTAAACAGCCTTCTTCCATTTCCCATTCATCGCCATTTGTTGAGAGAATTTGGGGGTTAATAAAAACTTTTTTGAAGTCTTTTAAGTCGGGTTCTTCTTCGCCCATAGGGCTTGCATCAACAACAAAAAGACGAATTGACAGGCCAATTTGAGGTGCCGCAAGGCCTACGCCATCGGCACTATACATGGTTTCGTACATGTTCTCAATTAACTGTTCAAGCGCAGGATAGTTTTTGTCAATTGGCTTTGATTCTCTGCGTAATAAGGGATCTCCGTATATTGTAACCGGTAATATCATATTATTTTGTGTTTCTTTTGTGTTCTAAATGCCATTGCAAAATAATTGAAGCACTTACTGCATCAACTAATTCTTTATTCTGTCTGGCTTTTTTCTTTATACCTGCATCAATCATGGTTTGAAATGCAATTTTTGATGTAAAACGTTCGTCAACCTGTGTCAGTTTAATTTGAGGATATTTTTTTTGAAAATGTTTCATAAACGGATTAATGTATGTTAACGATTCCGATGGTTCGTTGCGTACAGTTACCGGATATCCAATGACAACTTCTTCAACTTCGTTTTTTGAAAAATATTCCGATAAAAAATCGAATAAATCGTGAGTACGAACGGTTGTGAGTTTATTTGCAATTATTTGCAGTGGATCGGTAACTGCTATACCTGTTCGTTTTCGTCCGTAATCAATTGCCAGTATTCGTGCCATAATTTATTTATGGTGCAAAGATAGAATATTTTTTTAGTCTGCTGAATGTGTTTTTGTTTGATATTTTACGCCAATAATTATTCATATTTAACGCGATAGATTTTTTAGGTTTCAAAAAAAAACATTTCGTACTACCGTATGCCTTCAACAAACTCCCGTACCTTCGCTTTCAAATCGCCTTTTTCTGATATTTTCTTGATAAATGCCGAACCAATAATGCCTCCGCTGGCAAACTGGCATGCACGGTCAAACG
>CAZARW010000057.1:0-19355 GCA_964487645.1 uncultured Prolixibacteraceae bacterium | reverse complement strand
TATCTTGTTCAAGGGATGCTAAAAGTTAAAGAGAGTGATATTGAGGGAGCAAAAAAGTACGGAATTGATCAGGTGTTTTTTCAACTTAACAAACAAGTGCTTGATTACACTAAGCTTGGAAAACCTACATTTATAATTACTGAATTAAATGATTTATTAAAAATACTTTAGATTATATGAAAAAAATATTTCGATTTTTAATTTTTTTATTGGTTGTAGCCGGAGTACTTGCATTACTCAAGCCATCGGAAAGCAATTTTGAAGAGTGGATGAGAACCGATTCGGCAAAAAAACGTGCAAAAGCAAAGGGTGATAATATTGTTGAGCGAATGGTTGATAAAGGACTAACTACGGCAACACAGGTACAAATTTTAGCCACCTACCAATACACCAATCACTATGTTGTTGCAATTGTTGATGCTACTGCCAACGGCGAAGAATATAGGTATGTAGGAATAGCCAAAACATGGGTAAAGATTCCATAGATTTTTTTTACCGGATATTTTTTACGTTTTCTGTTTTTTCTTTTTAGCCGATGGGAAAAGTACATTGTTTAAAATGAGTCTGTATCCGGGTGAATTTGGGTAAAGATTTAAATCGGTAGGGGGGTCACCCACACGGTGCTGATAATCTTCGGGGTCGTGTCCTCCATAAAAAGTCCATGTGCCGTTTCCAAAAGTGCCGTGTATGTACCGGGCTTCGTTGTGTGTTTGGTTTTCGCCCATAATTACTACTTCGGGCTTAATGAATTGTTTGTTGAATGCAGTGGTTTGTCCCATAAAACCGCGGATAACTCTTGTGTGGTTTTGGCAGAGCATTGTAGGAACCGGATCCCATTTTGCCGAGAATTCGAACAGGGTAAAATAGTCGTTATCCATTCGGAGTTTTCGGCTATCGGTTACGTCAATATCTGAAAATTCGTAGCGTAGCGGATCCTTATCAACCCGGAAATTGTGGAATGCAAATGTGCGTGAATAATCGAGTTTTTCATTCATATTTGGGTCAGCAGGATCGCCATCGTACATTCGCTCGCAAATATCAGTACCTTCAGCAGCCAAAGCAATATCGTAGGTATCGGTAGCGGCACACATAGCAAACAAAAAACCCCCTGCAGCAACATATTGCTGTATGTTTTTAGCAATCGCCAGTTTCATTTCCGAAACTTTTAAAAACCCCATGTTTTGAGCCATTTGTTCGTTGGTTCGAACCTCTTCCTGATACCATGGCATATGTTGGTAGTTGCGGTAAAATTTTCCATACTGCCCGGTAAAATCCTCGTGGTGTAAGTGCAACCAGTCGTAGTTTGATAATTCGCCACTCAATATTTCTGCATCGTAAATTTTATCGTACGGAATTTCGGCGTAAGTAAGTACCATAGTTACAGCATCGTCCCAGGGGAGGCTGTTTGGAGGTGTGTATACTGCAATTTTTGGTGCTTTTTGTAGTGGAACAGCATCACTATTTTGCGATGGGCTGGCAATTTGATCGAGTATTTGGCTTGCTTTTCCATCGGCAATTATTTCGAGCGAAACTCCACGAATATGGCATTCGTTTTCAATTTCTTTTGCATAAGGAATTATAAAGCTGCCACCCCGATAATTCAGAAGCCACTGCATTTCAACACCACGTTCGAGTGTCCAATATGCAATACCGTATGCTTTTAAGTGGTTGCTTTGATTTTGATCCATTGGGATTAAAATCGAGGCTGCAAAAATTCGTAATCCGGCTAATATAATGATTGCAATTATCAGTATGCGTTTCATTTATTATTTGTTTTATTTGTCAGGCAAATTTAAATATTCGTTGCAGAAGGGAAAAAACAATTGTTTATTTTATCCTAAACAGATTTTTGCCGGTTTTGTTGTTCTAATTTTTAAAATGGAACATCATCGCTACCGCTTGAATTGCTGAAAGGGTCGCCTGAAGGAATGGCAAAGCTTGCTGCTTCGGCAGGAGCACCGGCTTCTTCGTTCATTTTAGAGCTAAAAGTTACAGCACCTCCAGATTCAAAATCGCTTGGATATTCTTCAAGATCCATAAATCGGGCAAGTTCTTTTTTGAATTTAAGCCGCACATCGCCAACAGCACCGTTACGGTGTTTTGCAATGATAATTTCGGCAATATCACGTAGTGAGTTTCCGTCTTCGTCTTCGGTAAGGCCGTAGTATTCGGGTCTGTGAATAAACATTACCATATCGGCATCTTGTTCAATAGCTCCCGATTCGCGTAAGTCTGATAGTTGAGGTCTTCGTCCATCGCGGGTTTCAACCGAGCGGTTAAGCTGCGAGAGGGCAATAATCGGAACATCAAGTTCTTTTGCAATGGCCTTAAGTGAGCGCGATATTGTACTTACCTCCTGTTCGCGGTTTCCCCGCATATCGGTTCCTGCAGTCATAAGCTGCAGGTAGTCAACTATAATTATTCCAATGTCGTGTTGCATTTTTAAGCGTCGGCATTTGGCTCTGAGTTCAAAAATTGACAGCGCCGGTGTATCGTCAATAAATATTGGAGCTTCGTCGAGGATTTTTATGGCATTGTTCAGTCTGTCCCAGTCATCGCCAACAAGGCTTCCTTTTTTAATTTTATCGCTACCAAGTTCCGATTCAGAAGCAATTACGCGGTTTACAAGTTGAATTGACGACATCTCGAGCGAGAATACAGCTACCGGTTTTTTGTATTCAACAGCCATGTTGCGGGTCATCGAAAGAACAAATGCTGTTTTACCCATTGCCGGGCGTGCAGCTATAATAACCAGGTCGGTTTTTTGCCACCCTGAGGTTATCCGGTCGAGGCGGCTATATCCCGAAGGAATTCCCGATAATCCGTCGGCACGTTTGCTTGCCTCTTCAATCAAATTAACAGCCTCTTTTAAGATTGGTTTTATGGGCTGTGTTTCTTTTTTTATGTTTCCTTCAGAGATTTTAAAAATGGCTCCTTCGGCTTCGTTTATCAGTTCGTCAACGTCCTTGGTTTCGTCGTAGGCGTTGGCTTGTATCTCTGAACACGAGCGTATAAGCTCTCTTTGGATATATTTTTGTGCAATAATGCGGGCATGAAACTCGAGGTGTGCAGCCGATGCTACCTGGCTTGTAAGACGGGTTATGTAAAGCGGGCCTCCTACTTTTTCGAGTAAACCCCGGTTTTTTAATTCCTGAGTTACTATTAAAAGGTCAACAGGCTTGTCCTGTAACGAAAGATCTTTTATTACTTTAAATATCTCACGATGTTCTTCCTTATAAAAGCACTCTTCAATAAGTACATCAGCAATTCCGATAAATGCATCGCGTTCGAGCATGAGTGCTCCCAATACTGCTTCTTCAACATCAACAGCCTGGGGAGGCATTTTGCCTAATTGTGCATTTAGCTGATCAATGTTTGTTTGCTTTTTGTAGTTATTGTTGCTTTTAGCCATGTGTTTTGTAAATTATTCTGTTTTTTACACGAACCTCAAAATTAGTAAAAATGATGCAGCAATTGGGTGTTATTATCAATATTTTCGAGCTTAATTCTCGAGTTCGTGTTCAATAACCTGGCTTACAATATTTTTCAGATTTAGTCCCATGGCTGTAAGCTGTTGTGGAATAAAACTTGTTTCGGTCATTCCGGGTATTGTGTTGATTTCCAGAAAATAAAAGCGATTGTTTTTTAAAATAAAATCAACTCTGACTATGCCTTTACAGTTTGTTAATTTGTATATACGGGCAGTAAGGTTTTGTACTTGTTTTATTTGTTTGGCAGGTATACGTGCAGGGGTTATTTCATGTGCTCCTCCGGGAGTATATTTCGAGTCGAAATCGAAAAATTCACCTCCCGGAATTACTTCAGTTGGTAAAAAAGGTACAATTTCGTTGTCGATTTTGCACACGCCAACTGCCAGTTCCATTCCTTCGATATATTCTTCGCACAGGCAATCGCCGCTTTCGGCATATGCTTTTTCGATAGCAGATTCGAGTTCGTTAAGTGTTTTTACTTTACTAACTCCAAAACTCGATCCTCCGGCACTGGGTTTTACAAATAACGGAAGCCCCATTTTTTTGCATATTGCTTGTTTGTCAATTGAATCGCCTTGTTGCAGATATACCGACTGAGCCATGTCGAAATTAAAGGGGCGTAAAAAATTGTTGCAAAAAAACTTGTGAAATGTAAGTGCCGAAGTATATACCCCACTAGCCGAGTAGGGAATTTTTAGCATGTCAAAATATCCTTGCAATACCCCATCTTCGCCCGGGGTACCGTGTATCATTATAAAAGCAAAGTCGGGTTTTATTTTTTTTTCGCCAATTGTAAAACTGAAGTCGTTTTTGTCAATCTCGGCAATTTTGTTTTCACTGTCGATAACTACCCATTCGCCATTTCGCATACGAATTAACCAGGGAGTAAATTTATCGGTATCGATATTATCGTATATGTTTTTTCCGCTTTTTATGCTTACAACATACTCCGATGAGTCGCCTCCGCATATTACTGCAATATTTTTTTTACTCATTTTGATATTAATTTGGGTGTAAATATATATAAAGTAGATGTTGAAGGATGAAATATTGTTGTAGATTTTTTGTTTAGTGAACAAGAAATTTTTCACTAAATCGTGTTTTGTTGTTTGATAAATTGATGAAATATATTCCGGGCAATAAATTTTTTGTTGAAATTGTTTTGTTGTTTGTGTTCATTTTTGACTGAATCATTTTTTGTCCTCTTGTGTTGTATATGATTATTTTGCTGGTTACCGGGCTGTTTGATCGGATTATTAATTCGCGGCTTTGTATATTGTGATATGCCGATACTGTATTGTTCGTTTTTAGCGAGGTACTGCTAAGCGATGATGTAAACTTTCCGAGTATCCACAAATCTTCGTTTACTTTTACCGAATCGGGGGTAAAGCCGGCATCAATCTCAATAGTTTCTGAATATTGATTGTTTTGTATCCAAACTACAGTTCGGTTTGCATTTTTATAGAGCGATACAGGTATTTTCATTTCGAAAAACGGGCCATTGGGGGTTGAAGGGTTTTGCATAATATCAATTTGCAGCTGGTTGTTTTTTGAGAAAAAGTTGAATTCATATACCGGATATCCTTCTCCGTAAATCCAGGTATTGAAAAAGTTATTCAGGCTGGTATCTGCAGCTATTTCAAAATTTTGGCGCAAAATATTTGTCGAGGCAAAACCATGAACAACTCGTACATCGGTTAAATAGTTATGAATGCCTCTGTAAAAAGCCTCATCGCCCAATTGTCCTCTGAGCATATGAAGAACAAAAGCTGCTTTATTGTACGATAAGCGGCTGTCAAAAATGCGTTCAACACTTGTGGTGTCGTCAACAAATACCGATCCTCCGTTTTCCAAAGTAACACGTTTGATAATCATTTCTTTCCAGGCGTACCACCAATTTTCTCCTGCAAAATGTTCGTAGTATAAGCCGGTTAAGTAAGTGGCAAACCCTTCGTTGAGCCAAATTTCGCTCCAACTGCCACAAGTTATATAATCGCCAAACCATTGGTGAGCCAATTCGTGTGCTATCAGGCTTGTCGAAAAACTTCCCATTGAGCTCATGGTTTGGTGTTCCATACCTCCGCCCCAGCTAAATTGTGCATGTCCGTATTTTTCATCGGCAAAGGGGTAATCAATAAACAAATTGCTGTAAAGTTCAATAAGGTCGGCTGTTATTGGAGTTTGTGATTGTGCAGTTTCAAAGCTTTCGGGGTATACATAGTTTAATATTTCAACTTCGTTATTGTTGGTAAGATGCGCATAATGCGAATAGATTTTATAATCGGTAACGCTAATAAAAACTAAGTATGCAGCAATGGGGTGTTGGTGTTTCCAGTGGCAGGTGCGAGTTTGGTTGTTTACATTTTCGTTTATCAGCAGTCCGTTTGAAGCAGTCCGGTAGGGGATTGGCGAGTGTACTACAACATCAATTGAGTCGATTTTATCGTTCAGGCTTTGTTTGCAGGGCCACCAGTCTTTAGCTCCGTAAGGTTCCGACAGAGTTGAGATAATGGGTATGCCATTTGAATGATAATTCTGGCTAAAAGAACCAAAACCGCTGTTTGAAGGCTCTCCTGAATAAAAAACGGTAAAATTTCCTCGTTCTTCGGATCTTAATTCGCCTGGTAATTGAATTCTGATTTTGTTGTTTTTATGTGTAAAGTTTAGTTCTTCGTTCTCACATATTATACGCTCAACATGCAATTCATCTGATAAATCAATGAATAGTTCTGATAAATTTTCGCTCAGTGATGTGAATTCATAATAAACATTGCCACTGATATAGTATTCAGCAGGGTTTATGTCGAATGTCAGCCGGTTGTATGTGAGATTCCACATGCTATAGTTCCGGTTTTCGGTTTCAATAGTGAGCGATTTGTGCAGGTATTCTGCCTGTGTGTTATCAATGAAATGATATGTTTTATATGTATCGGGCAACAAGTGCATTTGCTGTGCAAACAAATTTATTTGTACAGTAAAAGCACACATCAGTAAAAAATATGTTTTCATATAAATACCCATTATTTTCAAATATACTCAATACGGTGCTAACGATGAAAAACGACAATAAAAAAGCATATAAAAAAAAATACATCCTCAAATGTATCGAAATACACTGTCAAATGTTTCAGTTATTGGTTGGTTTCTTTTACATTTTATACTTTTAAAAACGTTAATAAAGATAAGAGTCAAATTAAGTAAAAACAATACTACAATGAAACATAGATTGATTGCGTTTTTTGTGTCAATATTTTTAATATCCGGAATCAATAGCCGGGGTAATGTACGTGAAAAATTGCTCATGGATTTTAACTGGAAATTTGCATATGGGCACCCGTACGATGCATCGCAGGATTTTGATCATGGTACCAGTTATTTTTCGTATTATGCCAAAGCCGGTTATGGAGATGGTCCTGCATCTTCGGGGTTCGACGATCGGGCATGGCGAAATATCGATTTGCCGCACGATTTTGCTGTAGAGCAGGCTTTTTCGTCCAAAGGGAGTCACAGTCATGGTTACAAAGCTATTGGCCGCAATTTTCCCGATGTGAGTGTTGGTTGGTATCGCAAAACATTTGATTTACCTGAATCGGATTTAGGAAAGCGCATTTCGGTAACTTTTGATGGAGTGCACCGCGACTCTCGTGTTTTTATTAACGGCCATTATTTGGGCACCCAGGAGAGCGGTTACAACAGCTTTACATACGATATTACCGAGTTTCTGAATTTTGGAGGTTCCAATGTGCTGGCCGTTCGGGTTGATGTTACTTACGAAGAAGGCTGGTATTACGAGGGGGCTGGTATTTACAGGCACGTGTGGCTTCATAAAACTCAACCATTACATGTAGCTCAATATGGTATTTTTGTTTATTCCGAAGTATCAGAGAAAAAAGCGCTTCTTACTGTTGAAACCGAAATCCAGAACGATAATTTAGATGACGTAGAATATGCTGTATTGCATCAGCTAATTGATGCCGGCGGAAATGTTGTTGCCGAATCGGATGTAGCCGAAGGAGAACTGGAAGAGTTGAGCAGCGTTGCTATAAAGCAGCAGTTTAATGTAAATAATCCTTTGCTTTGGTCCATCAAAAATCCGTATTTGTATACATTAAAAACTGTGGTTTCGACACCTGAAGGAGTAAGCGATGTTTACTTTACATCTACCGGAATTCGCACCATTCGCTGGGATGCAAAACAGGGGTTTTTCTTAAACGGTGAGCATGTAAAATTAAAAGGAACAAACAATCATCAGGATCATGCGGGGGTTGGAACAGCTATGCCCGACGAACTCCAGTATTATCGAATTTCGAAATTAAAAGAGATGGGAAGTAATGCGTATCGTACTTCGCATAATCCGCCAACTCCCGAATTGCTTGAGGCTTGCGATAGGCTTGGGATGCTTGTAATTAACGAAAACCGCTTAATGGCAACTTCGCCTTTTCAGCTCGATTATCTTGAGCGGCTTATAAAACGCGACCGCAACCATCCTTCGGTAATTTTATGGTCGATGGGCAACGAAGAATGGGCTATTGAAGGAAATGTTACCGGTGAGCGCATAATTCAAAAATTGCAGGCTTTTGCAAACAAACTTGACCCCACACGCCCCAAAAATGCAGCCAGTAGTGGTGGCTGGGGCAACGGCGTATCAAAACATATCGAAGTTATGGGTTTCAATTACCTGGGTAATGGCGACCACGATGCTTATCACGCCAAATTCCCCGATAAACCGTCGGTGGGAACCGAAGAGGGATCGACAAATACTACCCGTGGTGTTTATTTTGACGATACAGAAAAGCAGCACATTGCGGCATACGATCGTACCGCTCAGAATGGTCATTTTAAAACCATTGAATACACCTGGAATTTTTACGATGCGCGCGATTACCTTGCCGGTATGTTTATTTGGACAGGTTTTGATTATCGTGGTGAGCCTACGCCCTATGGTTGGCCATCAATTCACTCATATTTTGGCATGTACGATGTGTGTGGGTTTCCTAAAGATAATGTGTGGTATTTAAAGTCGTGGTGGGGCAACGAGCCTGTATTACACCTTTTTCCGCACTGGAATTGGCAAGGCCGCGAAGGCGAAAATATTAAAGTTGTAGCATACAGCAATTGCGATGAAGTAGAACTTTTTGTGAACGAGAAAAGTGTGGGGCGGAAAACCATGGAGCGAAACGGACACATTGAGTGGATGGTGCCTTATAAAGCCGGCGAAATTAAAGCGATAGGATATAAAAACGGAGAAAAACAGCTTGAGCAATTACATCAAACTACCGGTAAACCTGTAAATGTTGTGCTTAATGCTCATAAAAACCGGTTTAAAGCCGATGGCGAAGATTTGGCCATTATTACGGTATCGTCAACCGATAGCCTTGGTAGGCATGTGCCCAATGCATCAAATAAAATTCGTTTCGATATTCAAGGTCCCGGTAAAATTATAGGAGTGGGTAATGGCGATAACACTTGCCTTGAGCCCGATAAATATGTAGAGCAGGTAAAAACAATTTCGATTGAAAACTTCAATGTAAAATTGCTCAGCAGGTTTTATGCCGGTAGCGAAATTGCACTTGACTACAATTATTCGCAATGGCCATTAAGCAATACCCTTTCGGATAAGATTTCACAAGCTGAAGCAGTACTGTATCGTACACAATTTGAATTGCCCGAAAAATATGATAGGGCTCAAATCACCTTTTTCTACAATTGTATTGGTGATCGTCAAATATTGTATGTTAATGGGAACGCAATTTCGGGAGAATTGACCCGTGATGGAAAAGAACGCTATGAATTTACTCTTGATGTGTCGAAACTCAAAAAAGGGAAAAATGAATTGGCTATTCTGGCTACTCCATATACTGTAAAAAATAGTTGGGAATCGCCCAATACATATCCCGGAGTTATACAAGCCGTTTTTCAGGCAAAGCAATACAGCCGCAGTTTGTTTAATGGATATGCACAAGTGATAGTGCAAACCACCAAAGAGGCAGGCGATATTGTGTTAACAGCAAAGTCGGAAGGCTTGAACGATGCACGTTTGCATATTGATGCTAAAAAAACAGAGTTAAGGCCGGCAGTAGAATAGGAAATAAAATTTGTTTTAGAGTATGAAACCCCGGAGTTTATATTGGTATTTATAAGCGGCAGAGCCGCGGTAATATTTGTAGTAAATTATGAATATACACAGGTTAAGGTGCAGCGCACCGAAACGTTAAATAAGTCAGCGTGTTTTGTTCCGGTGCTCTGCACCTTGGTGATTTCCCGGTTTATAAGGTGCTACAAATATTTTGGTGCTCCGCACCTTTTTTATTTGCGTTTCGTATGAAATATTGATATTAATCAATTGCCACGAATTCATGAATAAATGTTGTTCGATTTAGTGTAAATCAGAATTATGGATTCTTTGAAATCGATTTAATTTGTGAATTTGTGGCTAATGCATCAGCAGCAATATCAAAACATTAACGGCATCCCTGAGCGGCAGAGCCGCGAAATATTTGTAGTTTTTGGTTCTGAAGGGAGAAGGTTAAGGTGCAGCGCACCGAAACATTAAATGTATCAGTGTTTGGTTTTGGTACCCTGCACCTTGGGGATTTTAGCGGTTTATTAACATGCTACAAATTATTACGGTGCTCCGCACCTTTATGTTAGATTTTTATAAATTTCGAAGTGCGAGTTACGAAATATTAACCACTATGGGAACTAAGGGCAGCACAAAGAAAAATCTGCAAAATCTGCAAGAAACATTTTTTACTGATAATCCTCAATGGGGGCGCAGGTGCATACTAAATTCCGGTCGCCATAGGCATCGTCAACACGGGTAACTGGTGGCCAAAACTTGTTTTCCCTTATCCATTCCAGCGGGTATGCTGCTTTTGTACGTGCATACGGGTGTGTCCATTCGTCGTCAACGCACATAAACTGGGTGTGCGGAGCATTTTTTAGTACGTTGTCGGTTTTATCAGCTGTGCCATTTTCAATTTCTTTTATTTCGGCAAAAATCAAATTCATGGTTTCGATAAAACGGTCGAGTTCGTATTTCGATTCGCTTTCGGTAGGTTCAACCATAAGCGTACCGTGTACCGGAAATGAAAGAGTAGGTGCATGAAAGCCATAATCCATTAATCGTTTAGCTATATCGAGTTCGGTTATGCCTGCTGTTTGCTTTAAGTGTCGGCATTCAAGAATCATTTCGTGAGCTACACGTCCGTTTTCGCCGGTGTATAAAATACCGTAGTTATCTTTCAAATGATGGGCAATATAGTTGGCATTGAGTATGGCTACTTCGGTAGCTCTTAGTAAGCCGTCGCCGCCCAGCATTTTTATATAACCGTAGGTAATTGGCAAAATTGAAGCACTGCCCCATGGAGCTGCAGCAACGGCGTGTAGTCCTATGTGACCGTTGTTCATAATTGGGTGCGAAGGCAGGAATTCAACCAGGTGTTCGGCTACGGCAATGGGTCCAACTCCTGGGCCACCACCTCCGTGTGGTATGGCAAATGTTTTATGCAGGTTAAGGTGGCATACATCGGCACCAATTATTCCGGGGTTGGTAATTCCCACCTGGGCATTCATGTTTGCTCCATCCATATATACCTGGCCTCCATATTTATGAATAATTTTACAAACTTCAACAACCGAATCTTCAAAAACACCATGGGTTGATGGGTAGGTAATCATCAGTGCTCCAAGGTTTTCTTTGTGTTTTTCGGCTTTTTGTTTGAGTGCTTCAATATCTATGTTGCCAAGATCATCACAAGGTGTAACAACAACCTGCATTCCGGCCATAACTGCGCTGGCCGGGTTTGTTCCGTGTGCCGATGATGGGATAAGGCAAACATTGCGATGTTTTTCGTTACGGCTTTTGTGGTATTCCATAATAACCATAAGCCCTGCATATTCGCCTGCTGCTCCTGAGTTTGGCATGAGGCTGACATCGGAAAGGCCTGTTATGCGGGCAAGATCCTGCCGTAATTCGTCCATCATCATTTGATATCCCATTGCCTGATTTTTTGGGACAAAGGGATGTATGCCGTTAAATTCAATCCAGCTCAGGGGGAGCATTAGGGTTGCTGCATTTAATTTCATTGTGCACGATCCTAGCGAAATCATCGAATGCGTAAGCGATATATCACGCCTTTCGAGGCGTTTTATGTATCGGGTCATTTCGGTTTCGGAGCGGTATAAATTAAAAACATCGTGATGTAAATAATTGCTTGTCCGAGCAAATTTTTTATCAATAAACGTTTCGGGAGGATAATCATAAAATTTCGGAACTTTTTGGTTTGCAGCTTTTGCAAATACTTCAACTATCCAGTTAATGTCTTCAAGGTTTGTTGTTTCGTCAATACTTAAACCGATTTCTCTATTTTCGAAATACCGAAAGTTCATTTCCAGGTCGGTTGACAGCCATTCAATATCTTCAATTTTAACATGCCTGGGGAGGCTAAACCGAACGGTGTCGAAAAAGTGTATGTTCTTTTGTTTGTATCCCAGTTTTTCAATTTCCGATGATAAAAAACCGGCAATTGCATGTATGCGGGCAGCAATGGAGTATATGCCACGCGGGCCATGATATACAGCATAAAATCCGGCCATAGTTGCCAGCAGCGCCTGAGCTGTACATATATTCGATGTTGCTCTTTCGCGCTTAATGTGTTGCTCGCGGGTTTGCAGAGCCATACGCAGGGCGCGGTTGCCATTGGTGTCTTTTGTTACCCCGATAATGCGACCCGGCATGTTTCGTTTAAATTCGTCGCGGGCTGCAAAAAAGGCTGCATGAGGCCCACCGTAGCCCATGGGTACTCCAAAACGTTGCGAGCTGCCTAAGCAAATATCGGCTCCCCATTCGCCCGGAGGGGTAAGCAGTGCAAGGCTCAATAAATCGGCAGCAACAGCAACACGGCATCCGTTGTTATGTGCTGTTTCAACAATATTCGAATAATCTTCGATGTTCCCATCCGAATTCGGATATTGAAGTAAAATACCAAATACATTGGTGTTTATTTCAAAGTTGGAGTAATCATCAATTTTAATTGAAATACCCAGAGGTTCGGCTCGTGTAATAAGTACATCGACTGTTTGTGGCCATATGAGTTTATCAACCAATATTACATTTGCCTGATTTTGTTTTTGTTCGCGGCTTCGTGTATGGAACATCATTATCATTGCCTCGGCAGCAGCAGTGGCTTCATCAAGCATCGATGCATTGGCGAGAGGAAGCGAAGTTAAATCGCATATCATTGTCTGAAAATTGAGCAATGCTTCGAGTCTTCCTTGTGATATTTCGGCCTGATAGGGAGTATATGATGTGTACCATACCGGATTTTCGAAAACATTACGCAATACTACTGCCGGTGTAATGGTGTCGTAGTACCCCATGCCAATATAAGTGTTGAATACTTTGTTTTTTTGCGATAAATCGTGAATTTTTCGGTAGTATTGTCTTTCCGAAAGGCCGGGGCCCATTTTTAAAGGTTCTTTTAATCGGATTTTCTCAGGAACTGTTTGTTCAATCAACTCGTCCATTGATTTAAGGCCAATGTCCTCAAGCATATCGTCAATCTCATGGGCACGTGGGCCAATGTGGCGCCATCCGAATTTATCGTTTTTAATCACAGCAGTAATTTTATAGTGTTTGATAGTGCAAATATAGGGTAAATCCAATTTATAAAAATGATTTATGTTATGGCTTTCCCTTTGCCATGATTATAGCGATAATTATTATGCTATTGCAATTTAATGCATCGCTATTTTGCGGCTTGTTTTGTTGATTTTTTTTTTGACCTTGTTGGTTTTTGCTATGAAGGGGTGTCTTAGGGGATTTTATTCTTTAGTTATGGTTATGCTTGAGGTTTCTTTTGCAGCAAAAAAACCAAACCCGTTTTCAATGGAATTCATTACCGGATAAACAGTTTCAAATTCAATATCTCCATACGATACTTCGTATTCGCCAAGACTATTATCAAAGTCCATTAACACCTTTGAATAAGTACTGATTTCGATAACTGCTGAATCGAACCTGCGGTAATAATTTTCATGAAATCTTCTTTTATTAAACACGTACCCTTCATCATCCATAATATCCACAACAAGTTCATGTTCATTAGGAGTGTCCTTTCTATACAAAAAAGCCTTAATCAAATAGCCGTTATTGTCATCTACATTATTGTCGATAAAATTAATGTATAAATTTGCTGCCCAATTGGTAGAATCGAAATAATTATATACGGTATCTATTGTTACTTTATTTATTACCCTGTCGATGTTTGAAATTGCTGTTTCAAATCCTTTGGCTTCAACAACCAGGTTGTATTCCGAATTTTTATCAATGGTTAAAGTATCGGGCGTTATATACATACTTTTTTCTTTTTCAAAAAGCTCAGCATATGGTAAGCCGTTTTTATAAAGCCATACACTGCTTGGCTTAAGGTAATTATCTCCATGTATATTATTCAACAGTAACGACTTGTTAATATAGGCAATAACACCGTCGCTTGAAAGGTAGCTTTGTACAACTATGGCTTCTTTCATTTCTAATTTATCAAAATCAACTTCAATTACCTTGCTGCATGAAAACAGCAGCAATGAAGAAAATATCAATCCAATTATTTTGTTTTTCATAAATTTAAAATTCAAGAGTATAACTTACCGATGGCATAATTGTAAAAATTGACGACTGATACAGTTTTCCGGCTCTAAAATAAACATTGACAGGGTTTTGGTGTGCATAGATATTGTAAATATTAAATGTGAATTGCTGTATGCGTCCTTTTTTTGTTTTTCCACGTTTAACTAAAGCAACATCGAGCCGATGATAATTGGGCATTCGGTAATTGTTTTTCGACGAAATTGCATAATAGTTGAAATACGAATAGTCGGGGTTGCTTGTTTTTATGTACGAAGTGGGCACAGAAAAAGGTCTTCCACTTGCAAAAATGAAATTGGAATTAATCGAATAACGTTTCCCCAATTTGTATGATACAAGCAGATTAATCTGATGCCGGCGGTCATAAATAAAAGGGTATCGTTTCCCATTGTTCAGTTGAGAGAATTGTCGGTAGCTCCATGACAAAACGTATCCGGCATCGATTGAGAAACGCTCATTGTTGTGTTTAGCCTGAAATTCGAAACCGTACGATTCTCCTTTGCCTCCTTTTTTAATCATTTTTTCGAGATTTGTAATTGAGATATCGTCTATTGCCGGAGATTGATATTCTAATAAATTATTCATTTTTTTATAGTATGCTTCTAGCGATATATCGGTTTTAAATTTCGGTATTGAAGCAAAAGCACCAACTGATAATTGTTTAGCTTGTTGAGGCGGAATTTGGTCGGTTGATGCAATCCATGTTTCTTTCTCAAAAAGATTATAATTGGCAACAAGTACGTGGTTAAACTGGTCCATTTCGGTATAGCTGGTTTTAACCGAAACATTATCGGAAAGCATGGCTCGTATCGATAAACGGGGTTCGATTTTTAAGTAATTTGATTGGTTGAACACGAACATTACGCCCCGAACACCGATATTGGCATAAATATTATTTCCAAAATCAATTTCATCTTCGGCATATAAAGCCAATTCGTTGGCGTATATTACCGATGAATAACCAATTATTGTATCGAGTAAATAAGCCTGTCCCTCATTAGAATATAATGAATGTGATATGCCTGGTATAAATTGGTAGTTACTAAATTCAGCACCACCTTTAAGCGCATGTTTATTAGTGATATAGTATTCAAACCGGCTTTGCAGGTTGTATTCTGCAATGGTTGTTGATGATGAATACAATTCTTTTGAATTGATTCCGGACCATAATTTTTCAATTGAAGTATTTAAGGAGTTTTTATAGTTAGTATAGATTAAATTATTGAACCAAATAAACTTGGGAGTTATTGTAAGCCTATTTCCAAGTATTATACAATGGTTGTTTACATTGAATTTGCCATCCGACTCGGTTATCTGATAAGTGCCATTGTATCTGTCTTCGGTTTTGTTGATATCATTTCCGGAGAACAGACTAATAAAAAGCTTATGTTTTTCGGAAGCGTGCCAGGTTAGTTTTGCATTGGCATCGAAAAATGTATAATTAAAATAAGAACCACTTTCGATATTTTTATGATAGTCAAGTTTTGATTTTATGGTAAATAAATCGTAATAAGTCGATCGTAAGCCAATAGAAAAGGTAACATCATCGCTTAGTGGGCCATTGAGCGCCAAACCCGAATTGAGTATTCCCACAGTAAATTTGCCTTTAATTTTTTCACGGTTTCCATCGCGTGTAGTAATATCAATAACCGATGATAAGCGCCCACCAAAACGAGAAGGGAATCCACTTTTATAAACTTCGGCATGTTTAATTATATCGGTATTAAAAAGCGAAACATAAGCTCCAAAATGCCCTGTATTGTATAATTTTGCCCCATCAAGTAAAATAAGGTTTTGCCCACGGTCGCCACCACGTACAAATATGTTTGAGCGGGCTTCGCTGCCCTGCGAAATGCCGGGAATTTTTGTTATGGCTTTCATTAAATCGGCTATGCCAACAAACGAAGGAACTTTTAATATTTCCTCAGTCGTGACTAGTGTTTTTCCCATTAGGGTTTGCTCATGAATAGGTATATTTCCTAAAACAGTAATTTCGCCAATATTTTCACTTTTTTCTGCTAATAAAATATTAAGCGTTGTGTCTCCTTTTAACGTAAGTGAAACTGTTTTCGATAAATATCCAATGTAGCTTATTGTAAGCGATATGTCACCTTGGGGGAGGGTTATGCTGTAAAAACCCGATTGATTGCTAATGGTTTTTCGATGGTTTACTGACTCAACTATATAAGCAGAAACCAATGTTTCTCTACTGTTTCTGTCCATCACCCTGCCACTAATGGTGTAGTTACGGGCAAATGAAATAATTTGCAGGCCAAAAATAAAAATCAGGCAAACAATAATTGATTTGAATTTCATGCTCAGTTCTTTTCTTTCTTAAATGAACTCAGTAAAATTCCTGCTTTTAATGACAAGCTGTAATAATGCATGAAGATATCATGATGCAAATATTGTCCACATGGTGTAATGTCGTAACTGCCCTTTATGCCAATTATATATCTTTCGGCAATTGTAACATCGGCTCCCAACTCGCCCCTAAGGGCATAAGTATTGTTCACATAGTTCTCTTGCTTTTTTAAATAGAAAACATTAGAAACGCCTGCATGAAAGGCTAAGTACTCTTTAAAATTGTATTTGACTCTTAGAGGAATACATAATTGATAGGTGCGGTATGTATAATACTTGGAATAAATAACTCCACGCTCCAAATAATACTGATAGATTTCGTCGCCAATCCAATTTTCAACTCCGGATGTTTCAAACGATATGCCCTGCTCAAATGAAAAGCGGCTTTTTTTATTAAACTCGACAATAAAGCCTTCAAAAGTAAAATGAGATGAGGGATGTAAGTCATCAGCTGCAGATATCGTTCTGTCATTATTATTTATTTTAATATTGCTGGCTCCGCCGTACACTGAGATGCCATATTTTATTTGTGCACTGGTAAATACTGGCAATAATAAACCAATAATTAACATTAATAAAATTTTCCTAGTTGTCATATTGTTTTGTGTCTTTCTGAAATATTTGTTTTAACAAGAAGGGTGATAGCAAACACCCTCCTTGTTTATGAATTCTTTAATAATTACCATATCCGCAATCATAGATATTAATGCTTATTGAAATATTGATACTTGATTTTATATGGGGGTATTCGGGGAATGCCGTTTTTATGCGGCAAGCCGTGATATTTTAGTGTCATAATTAAGAGGTTTTGGTGTAATTAATGGTGCTAATATAATAATTATTTTTTATATCCCCCCCCCTTTTTTTTTAACATATTTTAACAATCAAAGGTTAGGGAGATTTGTTTTATATACCCGGTATTTTCAACATTTTTCGGTTTGCTGTGTTTACTTATTTACCGGATATCTGTTATATTCGTTTTTTTTTTTAATGTTAAATCAAAAATCAAAAAACCATGAGTTTCGAATTACCAAAATTAAAGTATGCGCTCGACGCGCTTGAACCATACATTAGCAAGCAAACCCTCGAATTCCATTACGGGAAACATCATCAGGCTTATGTAAATAACCTGAATAATTTGGTAAAAGGAGGCGAGTTCGAAAATGCAAGTCTCGAAGAGATTGTAAAAAAATCGAGCGGAGGAATTTTTAACAACGGTGCCCAGGTGTGGAACCATAGTTTTTATTTCGATCAGTTTGATAAAGACGGTTGCAAAGAGCCTAAAGATGAGCTGAAGGCTGCAATTGAAAAAGCCTTTGGCAGTGTTGATACTTTTAAGGAAGAGTTCGGCAAAGCAGCAGCTACCTTGTTTGGCAGCGGTTGGGCATGGCTTGTGCAAAATAAACAGGGAGGTTTGGAAATTGTGCAAACATCGAATGCCGGCAACCCTATGACCGATGGTAAAAAGCCGCTTATGACCTGCGATGTGTGGGAACATGCCTATTACCTTGATAAGCAAAATGCACGTCCAAAATACATTGAGGATTTTTGGAAAATACTCGATTGGAAAGTAGTGGCAGAAAGAATGTAGAAATGCTCATGGCTTATAGCTATTGGCCAACAGCCAAAGTAAAACAGATATGAGCAATGAAAGAATTAAAAACCGATGGTTCAATTGTATCGCCCTAAAGGTGTTACCGGGAACCAAATAAAAATAAAAAAAGCATCTGGGAACAGGTGCTTTTTTCAAAATATTGAATTATGAATGTACTGATTACAGGAACAAGTTCAGGAATTGGCTACGGCCTGGCACTGGAGTGTTTAAAGCGTGGCAATAATGTTTGGGGAATCAGCCGCAGAATTACCGATGAGTTGGGAAAATATGAAAACTACAAACACCTTCAGCTTGATTTAACCGATTATTCGAAAGTTAATAGTCAGGTGCCCGGGTTTGTGTCCGATGCACCATCGTTTGATTTAGTAATACTAAATGCCGGGATTTTGGGCGATATAAAATGGATGAGCGAGATTGGAATTGAAGCAATGAAACAGGTGATGAACATCAATGTTTGGGCCAACAAAGCCTTGCTCGATTGTTTATTTTCGCTCGATGTTGGTGTAAAACAGGTGGTAGGTATTTCGTCAAAAGCTTCGTTGCGCAGTACTCCGGGATGGGGGCCTTATTCAATGTCGAAAGCCGGTTTAAATATGCTCATGAATATTTATGCAAAAGAGTACCCCGATACGCATTTTACCGCATTTGCCCCCGGATTGGTCGATAGCGAAATTCAGGAAAAAATTTACAGCATTAAAGAAACCGAGAAATATCCGTCGACAAAAAATTTACAAGAAGCTCGTTATACCGATTTGATGCCCGATGGCGTTAAGGCTGCCGAAAAATTGCTGTGGGGTATCGAAAAATCGCTCCAATACGAAAGTGGTTCGTTTACCGATGTGCGCGATATGTAAAGCGTTTATTGATAGTTTGTTTGGTAGTGGTAAGTGGCTATTTCAGAATAATTGTAACGTTGTGTTTTCTGTGTTGGAAATATATCACAATGAAAATATTTTTTTGTTTGCAATTCTTTTAATGTTTCGATATCTAATGTAAAATCACTTTGATAGGCAGTGGCGTATAATGCGATTTTTTGAGTAGCAGAATTATATTTATAGTTTTTTAAGCGTAAGTTCATTATTTGAACAAATACATATAAGTAATATACTTGTTCCTGTGTGTTTGTAAGTCGCTTTACCCTGTTTTTTCTTGCAGTAACTGTTGGTAGCGTATCGTTTGTGATAAAGAAGGGGAGTTGATATTTCAGACATTCTTTTTCAATTTTTTCGGCAAAGCC
>CAZARW010000056.1:0-19521 GCA_964487645.1 uncultured Prolixibacteraceae bacterium | reverse complement strand
ACAATATTGACATAACCGTTACGATTCCCGAAGAATTTGGCAGGGCCATCAACAAGGTTGATTATTACGATATGTAGCTCATAACAGTAAAGAGCAAAAACTTAAAAACACAGGGAGGGTTTTATGATATTACCAAAATACTCTGACGTAGAATATGCTCATGAGCGGATAAAAAATTGGGTGCATCGAACGCCTGTGCTTACATCTCAGAGTATAAATTCCCTTTTTTCGGCAAACATATTTTTTAAATGTGAAAATTTTCAGAAAGCAGGTGCTTTTAAGTTTCGCGGAGCGAGTAACGCTGTATTGCAGTTAAATGAGAATGAAGCAAAAAACGGAGTGGCAACACATTCGTCAGGGAATCATGCTGCTGCATTGTCGCTTGCAGCAAAAAAGCGAGGTATTGAAGCCTATGTAGTTATGCCCCAAAATGCTCCGTTAATTAAAAAGAAAGCTGTGAAAAGCTATGGTGCGCAAATATTTTATTGTGAGCCTGGCTTGCAGGCACGCGAGCAAACATTGGCTGAGCTTATTAAAAAATATGGAGCAATTGAAATACATCCTTACAACAATTTTAATGTAATAGCAGGGCAGGGTACTGCTGCCAAAGAGTTTATTGAAGATTGGGGATCGTTTGATTTATTGCTTTGTCCGGTTGGAGGAGGCGGATTATTGGCCGGAACTGCTCTAACTACAAAAGCTTTGTTGCCATCAACTAAAGTAATTGCCTGTGAACCTGCTCGTGCCGACGATGCTTTTCGTTCGTATTACGCCGGCAAAATTTACCCTTCGGATAATCCTCAAACTCTTGCCGATGGACTGCTTACCTCACTTGGAAAAATAAATTTTGCTATTATGCAAAAATATGTCGATGGAGTTGTTACTGTTTCGGAACAATCAATTGTTGAGGCCATGCAAATTATTTGGGAGCGGATGAAAATTGTTGTTGAGCCTTCGTCGGCTGTGCCTTTAGCTGCAATTATCGAAAAGAAAATTGATGTACAAAATAAAAAAACTGGGATTATACTTTCGGGTGGGAATGTTGATCTTAATAGTTTGTCAAATTACTTTAAATAAATGCATTATGGAAAAATCAGCACCTTGCGAAACCTGTAGAATGCGCTTAAAGTATGATCAAAATCCAACATCGTTTACTGGTCGTTTTTGGAAATGGCACATTCGGTTTTGTCCGGGTTGGAAAATGTACATGCAGTCGGTTGATGATCAAAAGCGCATAAGCATTTCAACAAAGTATGGATTAAAAAGATGGATGAATTAATTATGAAAATCAATAGTGTCTCGGTAAAAATAAATATAACTGGGCTTAAGCCCGGGGTAACTGATGTATAATTACGAATCTGGGCTTTAGCCCAATAATGCAGTCAGGGATTTATGCTGGATTATCAAATCATTTTAATGCTTTTTGTCATTTACCGGACAATAATGGATGAAAAAAAAACAGCTGAGATTTAAAAAACCTCAACTGTTTGAATTTTGTTTTTTATGTGATTATTTGTCAATAAGTTTATCAACCGAATACCTTCCGCTACCGGCAAACAACAAGGCAAAATAAACAATCAGAAAATGTATTGCCGGTTCTTTAACAGCCAGCGGGTCCGATGCGTGTGCTACAAAAACAGCAACCAGCATGGTAAAAATAAGTGGTATAACTGCAAGGCGGGTGCCCAGTCCAAAAATTAATAACAATGAACCACCCACTTCGGCAGTGGCGGCAAGTGCCATTGATGCTGTAGCGCTAAGGCCGAAAAGTGGTAAAAACTGTACTGGTTCGCCCGAAAAGAGCATTTCAAACTTAGGTATACCGTGCGTAAGCATTAGTACTCCAAATCCTAGTCTGATAAGCAACAATGCAACATCGGTAGCTACCGGAGCACTGTTTATTCTGAATATTTGTTTTATCTGTTTCATTATTTTCTATTTATGTTTTTCTTTTTATAAAGACAAAATAATGGACATTTTGTTCTTTAATTCATTGAATTTTAAAATTACCGGATTTTTTACTATAGTTGATTGAGTACATTTGTTAAACGCTCATATACTTTATCGGCAAATTTTTCGAGGCCTTCGGCATTAACTGGTTTCATAGCAACCAACGGGTTTACGGCAAATACTTCAATTTCGGTTTCATTTTTTTGCTGAATGCAAACATTGCAGGGCAGCATTACTCCAACTTTATCGTCTTTTTCGATAACTTCGTGTGCAAACCCCGGATTACAGGCACCTAATATTTTGTATGGTCTGAAGTCGAACCCGAGTTTATTTTTGAAAATCGCCTGAGAATCGATTTCGGTAAGTACACCAAAACCTTGTTGTTGTAGCAACTCGCGTACTTTCTTTACGGTATTCGAAAATGACTTTTCTTTTATTGTTCTTGAAATATAATAATCCATAATATTGTGTTTTGATTAAATGAATATTGATAAACAAAAGTGCATTGAATTTATTTATAAAGCAGTAACGATTGTCACATAGCAATATTTGTTTAGGATTGTATTTGTTAAATGATTATTGCTATTGTAGTTATTTTGGGCAAAAAAAAAGCTGTTTCGGAATAGCGAAACAGCTGTATATTTTTTAACTGAATACTTGATTTCTTACAATAGAGCATCAATTTTTTCGGAAAGAACAGTTTTAGGAACAGCACCAACTTGTTTGTCGGCAACTTCACCGCCTTTAAAAAACAGAACAGTAGGAATATTCCGGATTCCGTATTTAGCAGGAATTGTTGGATTACTGTCGACATCCATTTTAGCCATAATTGCTTTTCCTTCGTACTCTTCAGCCAGCTCTTCAACCAATGGTCCTATCATACGGCAAGGGCCGCACCATTCGGCCCAAAAATCGACCAATACAGGCTTATCAGACTGAAGTACTACTTCTTCGAAATTTGCGTCATTTACTTCTATTGTCATAATATTACTCTTTAATGTTTTATATCGATTGAATAAATAGCTTACAAATTTAATTGATTTTAAATATAAAACCTTCTTTGTCTTTTAAATAATCTAAAAATTTATCGTTTGGATCGACACGGATATTCCGAGAGAACAATTGAATTGATGTTTTTGTTTCGGGATCGAAAATATTGAATTCTAAATTTGCATTTCCCTTGTTTAGTTTGCAATGATACTCAAGCTCGCTAACAAGCTGTTCGTTAATCAGAGCCAAAGGCATATCAATTTTAATTGCTTTTACTTTAGTTTTACGCACTTCCGATAAGAGTTCAATTCGTTGGGTTTTAAACTCGTATCGTCTTTCGCCGTTTTCGTCGCGCCTAAATCCTTGTTGAACTTTTCCTTTTATCATCACAAAAAGGCCTTTTTTGCAAAAGTTTGAAAAGTTGACATGATCCTGTCCGTAAAAATATAGTTGTAGCGATCCGTTGTAGTCGGTAAGGGTCATGGTTGCAAACATTTTTCCATTTCGGCTCATTCCTTCGTAAGCGTCGGTAACCATCCCGGCCAGGGTAAGGTCGCGTTCTTTATATTGGTCGATGTTTTCGCTAATATCGTTAAAGCCTATACCTCGGGTGCAAAACGAATCGATTTCAAGTTTATAATCGTCTAATGGGTGAGCTGTGAGATAGATTCCAATATAATTTTTTTCGTGTTCGAGCTTAACAATACTTGGCCACTCGTCGGCAAGTGGAGGTTTTGGTTTTTGTACGGCAATATCTTGTTGCGAAGCTCCAAAGAGTGATTGCTGAGCCATGTTTCGCTCGTTTTGTATTAAGTTGCCATATCGTAAAAGGTTTTCGATGTAAGTAAGTTCGTTTTTATCAGGGATAAAAAATTGCGAGCGTACACATTCCGACAGATTATCAAAACCACCGGCATAGGCAATAGCTTCCCAGTTTTTTTTGTTTACAGTTTGCAGGTTTACTCTTTCGGCAAAGTTATACATATCGGTATATTCGCCATTTTGTTCTCTTTCTTTAATAATATCGCATACAGCACCATCACCAACGCTTTTTATGGCTGAAAGGCCAAATCGAATTTCTCCTTTTTTGTTTACCGTAAATTTATTGTACGATTCGTTAACGTCGGGGCCGAGAACTTTAATGCCTAAATGTTGACATTCGTCCATAAAAAACGATATGCGATCAATATTCGATAAATTGCGGCTTAACACGGCAGCCATAAATTCGGCAGGGTAGTGTGCTTTAAGATATCCGGTTTGGTATGCAATATATGCATAGCACACCGAGTGCGATTTATTAAATGCATATTGGGCAAAGGCTTCCCAGTCGCGCCAAATTTTTTCAATCAGTTTTTTTGGTTCTTTACCTTTGGCTTTTTGAATAAAGTCTTCGTTTTGGATGCATCCATCGGTAAACTGTTCTTTCAGTTTATCCATTAGTTGTCGGTTTTTTTTGCCCATTGCTTTACGCAACGTGTCCGATTGTCCGCGGGTAAAGCCTCCTAATGCACGGCTTTGTAGCATAACCTGTTCCTGAAATACGGTAATTCCGTAAGTGTCGGAAAGGTACTCTTCCATTATAGGATGGTCGTATTCAATTTCTTCTTTTCCGTGTTTTCGGTTTACATATTTAGGAATGTATTCCATAGGCCCCGGCCTGTATAAAGCATTCATTGCCACAAGATCCTCGAAACGGTTTGGTTTAAGTTGCCTGAGCCATTTTTTCATTCCGGGCGATTCGAACTGAAAAATAGCAGTTGTTTCGCCTCTCGAAAATAAATTGTATGTTTCTTCGTCGTCAAAGGGGATTTTATCAATGTCGATATCGATATTTTTCGATAGTTTAATGTTATCGAGGCATTCTTTAATAATTGAAAGTGTTTTCAGGCCCAGAAAGTCCATTTTCAGCAGTCCTATTTCTTCAACAAACCTGCCATCGTATTGGGTAGTATAAAGCTCTTCGTCTTTGGTAGGCATTATCGGGATGTTCTCGCTTAGTTCGTCTCGTCCTATGAGAATACCACAAGCGTGTACCCCGGTTTGACGCACCGATCCTTCGAGTGATTCGGCCAGGCGGATTGTTTTAGCAATGAGTTTGTTTGATGAGTTTTTTTCGTTTTTAAGTTCGGGGTTTTCTTCATAAGCTTTTTTGAGTGTAATTTTGGGTGTGTCGGGGACCATTTTTGCCAGACGATCGGCTTCTGAAAGTGGCAGCTGCAGTACCCGTGCAACATCTCTGATAGCCATTTTGGCCGCCATGGTTCCAAATGTACAAATGTGAGCAACTTTGTCTTTACCGTATTTTTTTGTCACCCAGTCAAGAACCATTTGTCGCCCATCGTCGTCAAAATCAATATCAATATCGGGCATCGAGATGCGATCGGGGTTTAAGAAACGTTCAAAAAGTAAATCGTATTTAATCGGATCGACATTTGTAATTTTCATGCAGTATGCCACAACCGATCCGGCAGCCGATCCACGGCCCGGACCAACAATTACTCCCATTTGGCGTGCTGCTTGTATAAAATCGGCAACAATTAAAAAATACCCGGGGAAACCCATTTGTTTGATGGTGTCGAGCTCAAAGTCAATACGCTCCTGATGTTTTTCTGTATCGTTGCCATAACGATCTTTTGCCCCCTTGTATACTAAATGCTGAAGGTAGTCGGCTTCGTATTTTATACGCAATACTTTTTCGTATCCTCCCATTTTTTCGTATCGCGAAAACTCTTTCTTTAAATCATCTTCCGAAAAATTGTTTTTGTAATCGTCCCATTTTGCAAATTCGGCAGGAATAGGAAATTCGGGCATAATAGGTGCCGAGTTCAGTTCGTAGTATTCAACTTTATCGGCAATTTCGTTTGTGTTTTGTATGGCTTCGGGTATATCGGCAAACAGTTCATTTATTTCGGTGGTGGTTTTAAACCATTCGTGTTTTGTGTAACGCATTCGGTTTTCGTCCTCGAAATTCTTTCCCGTATTGAGGCATATTAAGATATCGTGTGCATCGGCATCTTCCTGGTTTGTGAAGTGTACATCGTTGCTTGCAATGAGTTTTACTCCTGTTTTTCTCGACAGTTCAATAATTTGTTTGTTTACAATAAGCTGGTTATCGTAAACATCGGTACGCTCTTTTAGCGATTCGGCAGGATGTTTCATCAGTTCGAGATAAAAATCATCGCCATAAACCGATTTGAACCATTTGATGGTTTCTTCGGCTGCTGATATATTCCCGTTCATTATATGTTGAGGAATTTCGCCACCAAGGCATGCCGATGTTGCTATAATCCCTTCGCTGTATTTCTCGAGTATCGACCGATCGACACGGGGTTTGTAATAAAATCCGTCGATGTTGGCTATCGATATCATTTTTAAAAGGTTTTTGTACCCTGTATAGTTTTTTGCAAGCAAAATGAGGTGATACCCCGATCGGTCTTCTTTAGTGGTTTTGTTTTCGATGCCCCTTGCAGCAACATAGGTTTCGCAGCCAATTATTGGTTTTACTTTGTACCATTGTTCAACAGGCACATCCGGGTCGCCGTATTTGCCTGATTTGCAGGTGTTCCAAAATTCTTTAATACCAAACATGTTTCCATGGTCGGTTAAAGCCAATGCTTTCATCCCATCGGCTTCGGCTTTGTTTACTAACGATTTTATACTTGCCTGTCCGTCGAGGATTGAATATTGTGAGTGAACATGTAAGTGAACAAATGGAATCATTGTGCGATAATATTTTTATTTTTAGCATTGATGCAAGATATGCCGAATAACATTTTGATATTCATGCAATTGCTTTTTGTTTATATTGAGATGGCGTCCATAAAATTAACCAATTATTTGCTATAAATTGGGGTATGTTGAAAAGTAAGTATATTCAAAACATAAAGCTTTGAGTTTTTAAAATGTAAGTATAACCGATAACACTCTTTTAGGCAAATAAAAAAGTTACTAACAAAAAAACAGAGACAACATTTTATTAAGTTGTCTCTGTTTTTTATTTTCTGATCGAACTAAAACTATCGGTTAAATAAGAGTTCGCGGTATTTTGGTAATGGCCACATTTCATCGTCAATTATTAATTCAAGTTTATCTATATGGTAGCGAATTTTATCGAGAAATGGTTTTACATTTTTATCGTATGTAGTTGCCAGTTCAACCTGATCAGAAATGACATTTGCTTTTTTTCGTGCTTCAATCATTTCGTTTACCAGTTGTTTTATGCTAGTAATGTGATCCGAAATTTCTTTAATGAGTTCAATGCGGTTACCTGCAATGGTTTTAAAATCATCACCAAATATATCTTTTAGCCCTTTAACGTTATCAATAAGCGAAGTTTGATATTTAACAGCAGTAGGAACAATGTGGTTTAGTGTTAAGTCGCCAAGAACACGAGCCTCGATTTGGATTTTTTTCATAAATTTCTCGTATTCAACTTCAACACGTCCTTCGAGTTCTTTCTCGTCGAAAATTGCAAGGCTTGAGAATAATTCTTTTGACGAATCAGTCAGGTAGCCTTTGAGCGATTCGGGCACACTGGTAACATTGCTTAAACCGCGTTTTTTTGCTTCAACAATCCAGTTGTCGCTATATCCGTTTCCGTCGAAGCGAATGGGCTTGCACTCTTTGATGTATTTTTTTAGAATTTGGAAAATTGCTTCATCTTTTTTAACTCCTTTTTCAATAAGCGCATCAACTTCTTTCCTAAAATCGATGAGTTGTTTTGCAACGGCTGAGTTTAGTGCAATCATTGCCGAAGCACAGTTTGCCGATGATCCTACTGCACGAAATTCAAAACGGTTTCCGGTAAAAGCAAACGGCGATGTGCGGTTACGATCGGTATTGTCGAGCAATATTTCAGGAATACGTCCAATGTTGAGTTTAAGCGATGTTTTTTCTTCAGGAGTCATCTTTTTGTCACTCACGTTTTGTTCAATCAGGTCGAGCATTTTGTTTACTTCGGTACCCAAAAAAGCCGACATAATTGCGGGCGGAGCTTCGTTAGCTCCAAGCCGGTGCGAGTTTGATGCAGTAAGAATGCTGGCACGTAATAAATCCTGGTGTTTGTACACTGCCATTAAGGTGTTAATAATAAAGGTAAGGAATTGCATATTTCCTTTAGGATTTTTACCTGGTGCATACAACACTACTCCTGTATTTGTCGATAGCGACCAGTTGTTGTGTTTGCCTGACCCGTTTATACCGGCAAAGGGCTTTTCATGCAAGAGGCAACGAAATCCGTGGTGCCGGGCAACTTTATTCAACAGATCCATAATCAGTTGGTTGTGGTCGTTAGCAAGGTTGCATTCTTCGTATATTGGTGCAAGTTCGAACTGGTTTGGAGCTACTTCGTTATGGCGCGTTTTTACAGGAATGCCAAGTTTGTAGGCTTCGTTTTCGAGATCGCGCATAAAACATGCTACACGTTCGGGTATCGATCCAAAATAATGGTCATCGAGTTGTTGGTCTTTCGACGATGAGTGTCCCATGAGTGTTCGTCCGGTAAGCGAAAGGTCGGGGCGAGCCTGGTAAAGTGCTTCGTCAACTAAAAAGTATTCTTGTTCCCATCCAAGGTTAGCAGTTACTTTGGTAACACTTTTATCGAAATACTGACATACCGGTACTGCTGCTTTGTCAATTGCGTTAAGTGATTTAAGCAATGGGGCTTTATAGTCGAGAGCTTCGCCGGTATACGATATAAATATAGTTGGAATGCACAAGGTGTTGCCAACAATAAATGCAGGTGACGATACATCCCATGCAGTGTACCCACGTGCCTCAAATGTTTGTCGTAATCCGCCATTTGGGAACGACGAGGCATCGGGTTCTTGTTGTGCAAGGAGTTTTCCCGAGAAACGCTCAACAACACCGCCTTCGGTTAAATCGATAAACGCGTCGTGTTTTTCGGCTGTGCCATCGGTAAGCGGTTGAAACCAGTGTGTATAGTGTGTTACTCCGTTTTCCATTGCCCATGCTTTCATTCCGGTGGCTACTCCATCGGCTATTTTTCGGTCGATAGTTTTGTTATTATCAATTGCATCGATAACTGCTTTATATGCATCGCCTGATAAATATTTTTTCATTTTCTGACGATCAAATACCAATTTTCCATAGAATTCGGAAGTGGCATTTGCTTCCCTTTTTGTTTCAAGGGGTTTTCTATCAATTAGCTTTTGAAAAGCTGCTAAACGAAAAGTTGCCATAATTTTTAATTTTTAGTTTATATTTTTCTTTTTTTATTTATCAGTGTAATCGTAAAAAAAAACAAAATGATTGAAAAAACATCTTTATGGCTACAAATATATAGCTGAAATTCGAAAAACCATGCAAAAATACATTTTATTTCAATTGTGATGAGAAAAATGGCATTTGTTAAGTTTAATTTTACAAATGGTTTAAATTTCAAATTTGAATGCAAGGTCAAGAAAATTGGATATGATTGTTTGTTCGGATGCTTTTATTTTTGATTTACCCCTGTTTGTTTGAGGGGGTGTGTTGTTTAATGTGGTAGAATACATTTCAAAAATATTGCCGGTAAATTCGGGATGAAATTGAACTCCGTACAATTTGTTTTTTTTGAAAGCAGCAACGGAGCATTTGTCATTGTTAGCCAACACTTCTGATTGTTCTGGTGCTTGGTCAATTGAATAATTGTGTGAGAAATAATATCGTGTGTTTTTATTGATATTTTTAAACAGAGGATCGTTTATTCCTTCTTTGCTGAGGCTTATTTTATCTGCCCCAATATGTAAGCCTTTTTTGTTTTGCGAAACTTTTCCGCCCAGAGCTTCGGCAATAATTTGGTGTCCAAAGCATATGCCTAAAACATATGTGTTGCTGTATTGTGCAGTAATTATCCAATCTTTCAGGTACGAAATCCATTGAGATTTTTCGTTAACATTATGGTGTGATCCGGTAATTATTGCAGCAATATACTCGCCGGGGTGTCGCAGTTTTTGTCCTTTACTCAAATCGAATATTTTAAAAACATTGCGGGGGAGGTTGCTTTGTTCTATTACCCAATCGTCGAAACTTCCATATTTATCCAATATTTCGGGGTAAGTGTCTCCGTATTTTATTACAAGTATATTTTTCATAAAGCAAGGGTGTATTTAAACAAGGTTTGATTCTACAAAAGTATGTAAAAAACAAACACACCCCATAAAAAATAACAAATAAGTTCATCAAAAGTAAAAAAATAAAATATACCCCCTTTTAAAACGGGGGTGTATGTTTTATTATGATTTTTTGACGATTATTGAAAATGTTGTGAAAAAAGCAATATTGTATTGATTCAAATTACCTGATGTTTTGAATTAAAATAATGTGAATAAAATATTTGATTGAGAATTGCTTGCTTATTGGTTTTTGCTAAACATCATTTTATTGAAAATATCCCAGAGAACAATGCCGGCAGATACCGATACGTTAAATGAATGTTTGGTTCCGTATTGTGGAATTTCAATTGCTCCATCACAAATATCTACAATTTTTTGTTGCACACCTTTGATTTCGTTTCCAAAAACAAGTGCAATTTTTTGATTGGCGTTTACTTCAAAATCGGGGAGCATAATGCTTTTGTCAACTTGTTCGATAGCAAATACTTTATAGTTTTGGTTTTTTAGTTCGATTACAGCATCTTCGGTTTTATTAAAGTATTTCCAATCGACAGAATTTTCGGCATCGAGTGCAGTTTTGTGGATATCTTTATTTGGAGGAGTAGCAGTGTATCCACATAAATACATGCTGTGAATAAGCAGGGCATCTGAAGTTCGAAATACCGAACCAATATTGTTGCAACTTCTGATGTTGTCGAGCACAACAATTACAGGGGTTTTTTCGGTTTTTTTAAACGTATTTATATCGATACGCTGGAGTTCAGAATTTTTTAATTTCCGCATAAAAAGTATAGTTGTATTATGAAATTCGGTTAACTGGCATGCTCATACAACGGGCGCCACCACCACCGCGGGCAAGTTCAGCTCCGGCAATTGTAATGAGTGCTTTTTTTTCGGGAATTTGTTTTGTTCCGTTAATAATATCCGCTGCTTTAATAATTTCGAATCCGTATTTATACATTGCATCTGCAGTGTACGTATTTCTTTCGTAGCCAATAACCACTCCCGGTTTGAGTGCTAGAAAATTTGCGCCGCTGTGCCATTGTTCCCTTTCCTGGTGCCATTCATCGTTTCCCCCACATTTAATGGGCTTAAGGTCTATGCCGGCTTTTTTTACAGCATCGAGTAATCCGGGTTCGGTTTTAATTGAAGATACATTTCCATTATCAACAATAATATGAATTGTACGGTATCGGTTGTGATGAAGTATAAGGGGTTCATATACCATGCAGGTATCGTGGTCGAGCATTGTAAATACCATATCGAGGTGGATAAACGATTCGGGTGTTTCGGGAAGTTCCTGAACTATAACATGAAACTTTGATTTTGTTTGTTTTTTTATCGATTCGATAATAAAATCAATACCCATACTTGATGTACGCACTCCTGTTCCGATTACCAGCACATTGGGTTTTACAACCAGTACATCGCCTCCCTCGATTTTGATTTTTTGCTGATGTTTGATGTTTTGTAAATCTTTAGCACCAAAGGTTTGTGTTTTTAAGAGTTGGTGGTGCGTAAAAATGGTATTCATAATAATTGTTTCGCGTTGGCGGACATTGCTTGCCATTGAACCAATAAGTACTTTATTGCCAATGCTAATTGATGCATCGCGTGTAAACAAAAAATTGTGTAATGGTCGTAAGCTATAGCGTTCGTTACTTAAATAGCGGGTTAAATTGTCGCGAATCAGATCAACACCTTCAATGAGCTGGCAGGCTGTTATGTCGCTGTTTTGTTCCATCAGAACATCGGACAGATGGGGTACAGCTTCGGTTTGACAAATGTTGTCAATTAATTCTTTTTTTACCTCTTCGTTTTTGATAACATCGCTAAGAAGCTGTTTAACTTCGTATACTTTGCATTGCTTTTGCAGTACCGATTTAAATTGTTTGTATTCGTCGGTAGCTACCGACAGATTCAGGATGTCGCTGTAAAGTGCTCTTTCAACATTTTGAGGTGTCATTTTCTCAACTTCGGGCCCCGGAGTGTGTATAATCACCCCTTCTAAAAATCCGATTTCGGAATTAATGTTTACATTTTGCATATTGCTGTATAATTGGTATTGTAAAATTATCAAATTCTTTTGTGATCGCTAAATAATTGTTCATTGAATATTTTTGTTCTACAATTGGTATTTTTGTTTTTGGGTATTGTTGTGGCATTTTTTTAATTGTAGAGTGCGATATTTTATTTTGAAGGTATTGTTAAATCTTTTTAAACTTATTATTTATTCGAAATTTTGCACAGTCTTTGTTGTTTGTTAACCTGGTGGTTAAAAATAAACTCATTGCAATGGTTAAAAAAATTACATATACTTTAAAAAAACAAATGCTATTTCTGTTATTTGTAATGGCTTTTTGTGGGGTATATGGCCAGCAATCATCATCAAAAGTATATGTTACTGCTGCAGTTTCAAACGATTCGCTTGTTCATATTGAGCTCGATGATATTGATGTTTACCCGCGCAAGGGGCAAAAAATGAATAAACGACGATATTCGCGATTAGTGTCAAAATTGCGTAAAGTATACCCTTTTGCAGTAGATGCAGCAAAAGAGCTTGAAAAATATAACGAGAAATTTGAGCATGCTCAGAGTGATAGCGAGCGTCGGAAGTATGTTCGTATGGTTGAAAAAGAACTTTTTGCCAAGCACGAAGACGAATTACGGCGTTTTACTCTTTCGGAAGGGAGGTATTTGGTTTTACTTATCGACAGGCAAACAGGTAATTCGTCGTATTCAATTATTAAAGAAGTTAAGGGAGGAGTACCTGCTGTTTTTTGGCAGGGGATTGCTAAAATCTTCAGAAACGATTTAAAAGAAGAGTACGATCCTTTTTACAAACATTTTGTGATTGAGCAAATTGTATTGATGATTGAGCAGGAATACCGTGAAGAGCAAAATCAAACCCAACGCATTAATAAAGAATAAACTTACTTACCTTTGCCCGAAAAGCAGTTTAGGAGTGTGTATATCAGTATTTTAATATCGAGATAAAGCGAGATGTTTTTAAGGTAAAGGATATCGTAGGGAACACGCTCAACCATTTGATCAATATCCGAAGCATATCCGTATTTTACTTGACCCCACGATGTAATTCCCGGGCGAATACGTTGCAATTGCATATAGTGTGGTGCTTTTTTTCTGATTTCGTCAACAAAATATTTTCGTTCGGGGCGGGGGCCTACTAACGACATGTCGCCACGAATAACATTGTAAAACTGCGGAATTTCGTCGATATGGGTACGACGCATAAACTGTCCGAATTTTGTAATTCGCGGATCATCTTCCGACGAGAGTGCAGGGCCGTTTGGCTCGGCATTGTATACCATACTCCTGAATTTGTAAATGATAAATTCTTTGCCATAGCGTCCAACTCTTTTTTGGCTGTACAGAATTGGCCCTTTTGATGAAGATTTAATTCCAAAATAAACAAGTGGGAAAAAGGGTAAAAATATAATTAGAGCAAAGGTTGAACCAACAATATCGATGAGCCTTTTCATGTTTTCCTGCCATGCAGGCATTAAGCCGTTCGATATTTTAACCAACGGGCTGGTGTAAATTGTACTCATTTTAACTGTTCCGGCAAGTATGTCGTACATGTCGGGTATGGCTTTTACGGTAAGGCTACGGTAGTCGAGTATCGAAAGTATTTCTTGAATTTTACTATGCTCCGAAGTTTCAACAGCTAAAATGATTTCTTTTATATCTCGTTGATCAATTAGTTGAGGTATGTCTTTTATTCCACCCAAAAGCGGCAAATAATCTTCGAGCAAATGTTTTTCTTTATTCTCGATATTAACAAAGCCAACAAAAATATGCCCCGAACCGCGTTTGCCGGTGCTCATTTCGTTGTAAAGCTTTACTGCCTGTTCGTTGCTGCCAATAATAAGTGTGTTAAAACCAATTTTGCGATTGTGTACTTTACTAATTGTACGGGTTGATAGTATTAAACGCGGAATTAATGTGATGCAAAAATGAAGCCCCAGTAAAGTAAAATACGAGTGGTAGTAGTTTTTGTATGTCGATATCGAGTCGTCGAGGAGCAGGGTAAAAAAGATTATGGTAACACCAATAAGTGATGTAAGCAAAGTTTGCCCCAGATCAATTAAACGCGAGCGACGAAATATATCGTGATAAAAACCGGTAATGTAGTAAAACGATAGCCAAAAAGCAGGGATACAAAATAAAGCAACCCAAAAATTGGTGTCGAGATTTATGGTTCCTAAATACTCAAACACTCCTTTTTCGAGATATATTTTTCTAAATATATAAAATAGAGCCCATGCTAATGCTGCCGCAAAAGCATCGAAAAACATATAACGTGCTATCTGTTTCCTTCTGTTCATTGCAGGTAATTATCGTCGTACTATTTCGGATGTTCTTACTATTGCAGAATTACAACGCAAAACTGTATGATAAAATTGTGCGCAAAACTACTTTTTTTAGGCTAAACGAGGCAATATATTTTCAATATTTTTTAACGTCTTGCAAACCAGGGAGTAATGGTATATCGAAAAGATGGGTTTTTTATTGAAAATTATACACAGTGCAAAATCTTCAAGTGTTTTTTCTGTAAGCGATTTGTTGTTTTTTTGAGGTATGCTAAACCGTATACCATGTGAATTTTCGAGGTAATTGTATGTAAAATTAAAAATAAAATTGCCGGTAAGAGATTCTATTATAATGTTGTGCTCTTTTTGAGTATTGTGCGAAAGCATGATGTATCCGAGTGAACTGTCAAACAATTTGAGTTTGATTTTTATTACTGAATGTCCTTCGGGGCTTGCTTCAGAGGCGTTAATGTCGATATTTTTTACCGGCATAGGCGATAGAATTGTTATAAAACTTAGTGCATTAAGGAGCGAATCTTTGGCCTGTGTGTTACTTGTAACATTTTTATTGTACCTGTATAGCAGGTAGTTTTTTTGTGTTGCTAAAAAATCTTCAATTAAAGGATGTTTTAGTTCAATAATTTCGGGATAAAGCACATTGTTTGCTTCGTAACTTAGTGTGTTTATGTTGTTTAATTGTTCGTTACTTATATTGGGTTGATGGCAAAAGTAGATATTTTTCTTGTTTTTTATGGCTCGAACAATGTGTGAATATGCCTGCGAATATTTGCTTACAAACAAAAGTGCATCGTAGTTTTCAAGATTTAACGAATCGAATAATTCGATTCCGTTTTCGACACAAAACGTATGTGATTTTGCAAAATAATTCATTTGCGAAATAATTTTGGAATAGTAATTTACATCCTTTGTATTGCCTATAATTAGAGTTTGGATCATACATGTAAATTGATAAAAATCAAAATGTTTTGTGCCCTTAAGTTATTATTTTTTTATGAATATCCTCACTTCTTCGTTTTTCTTAATTGTTCTTATCTTGTTATTAAATTGTTGATGCTGCAAATGCTGCTTATTCCAAAAATATTACCCTAAACATTTTGTTTGCACCAAGTATCTGTTAATTTTGATTGATCGATTGATATTGCTTTACAGGCTGCGAATTTGCTCATTTTTTTAGCGAGCGGAAAAACGAAAGCACGAAAAACTGTTAAATAAAAAAATCATGGTAAATGATACACTGCTGCATAAAGGCATGCGTAAAAAGCTGGTTGAAACAATTATCCAAAAAGGGATAAGCCAACAGGCAGTAATTGACGCAATAGCCAAAATACCACGACATATGTTTATGGAAAGCAGTTTTATAAAATTTGCATATAGCGATAAGGCTTTCCCTATTGGGGCAGGGCAAACTATTTCGCAACCCTATACTGTTGCTTTTCAAACAGAGCTGCTTAATCTCAAATCGCACTATAAAATTCTCGAGGTGGGTACCGGTTCCGGATATCAGGCTGCAGTTTTAATTGAAATGGGTGCACAGGTTTTTACAATTGAACGGCAGCGCGAGTTGTATATTAAAGTACAGCAATTGCTGCCTTCGCTGGGATATTATCCCCGTTTTTTTTATGGCGATGGATATAAAGGTTTGCCTACTTATGGCCCTTTCGATGGCATTGTTGTTACTGCCGGTGCTCCTTTTGTGCCTCAAGATTTGTTGAGTCAGCTTAAAATTGGAGCACGCTTGGTTATTCCTGTCGATAAAGGTGATCATCAGATAATGACGACCATTGAGCGAAAAAGTGAAGATAATTTTGAAACACGTGAACACGGTCATTTTTGTTTTGTTCCTTTACTAAAAGGAACGCAATAATTTTAAATATAACTTGTGATAAAATATGAAAATTGAAAAGTTTGTTTTCAACCCTTTATACGAAAACACTTATGTAATATGGGATCAAACCAACGAATGTGCAATTATTGATGCCGGTTGTTTAGGAAACAACGAGTTTGATAGGCTTGAGGCCTTTATTCGGCAAAAAAATCTTAAACCGGTGAAGCTGATCAATACGCATTGTCATTTTGACCATATTTTTGGTGTTGATTTATGCCGCAAAAAATATTCGTTACAATGGGAAGCGCATCCCGATGATTTTTTTCTGGTAGATAACGCTCCCGCTCAAACAGTTATGTTTGGATTGAATATTGATCCGATTGCCTGCCCCGATAAAGAAATTTATCATGAAAGCATTATCCGATTTGGACAAACACAACTTCAGGCAATACATGTGCCCGGACATTCGCCGGGTAGCTTGTGTTTTTACAATCAAAAAACCGAGACACTTTTTTCGGGCGATGTACTGTTTAGCGGAAGCATAGGACGTACCGATTTGCAGAAAGGCGATTACAATTTGTTAATTGATGGAATAAGGACAAAAATTCTCACCTTGCCCGATTCAGTAAAAGTATACCCGGGACATGGCCCCAAAACATCAATAGGAATTGAGAAAACCATTAATCAGTTTCTACAGTAATTTTTTTATCAATGCTGTCCGGTAAAAATAAATATAATTGGGCTAAAGCCCGGGGTAAATGATGTATAACTACGAATCTGGGCTTTAGCCCAATCATACAGTCAGGGATTTATGCTGGATTATCAAATCATTTTAATGCTTTTTGTCATTTACCGGACAACAATGTTTTTTTATGATATAAATTTATCGAACTCAGTTTAGTAATTAAAACTGCTTCCACCCAAAAACTCGCGTAATAGCGATGTAGGTGGAATTTCCGATTCATCGATTGATTGAAAATAGTTGATGATTTTCAATAATCGGAGCGATTCGGCAAATTCAGGTTGGTTTTCGGGTACCGATTTGAGCAATGGTTCGAGATGTTTTTTCAATACTCCCAGTTCGTAAAGCAATGCCGAGTTAAACATGATGTCGCTATTTTCCTGATGAGGAAAAATATTGTTTTCTTCGCCGCGTCTCACACTTGGCCAGCGTCGCATTGTTTCAAGTGCCGAGTAATTTCTGTACTTAGCATCACGAATTATGCGGCGTATTTGCCTGTTGTCGGTTGTTGATATTGGGTTTTGATCGTCAATTGAAATCGAGGTAAGTGCCGAAATAAATATTCGGTAGGTCATTGCCGGATTGATTTTTGGAATCAGATCGGGGTTAAGAGCATGTATACCCTCAATGATTAAAATCTCATCCGATTCGAGTTGCAAGATATCCCCGTCATAATAACGTTTTCCTTCAATAAAACTAAATTTTGGAATTTCGACGCTATCGCCATTTACAAGGCTTATAAGTTGCTTGTTAAAAAAATCGATATCAATTGCTTCGAGAGCTTCAAAGTCGTAATTGCCATCTTCGTCAACCGGAGTATATTCTCTGTCGACAAAATAATTATCGAGTGACAGCATGTGAGGTTTCAGGCCACAAACCGATAATTGTACAGCAAGCCGTTTGCTGAATGTGGTTTTACCCGACGATGACGGACCGGCAATAAGCACTAAGCGGGGCATTGGAGTTCGTTGCGATATTTCGGTGGCTATGCCTGCAATCTTTTTCTCGTGCAGGGCCTCCGATATTTTGATGATATCGCCGGCTTTTCCTTGTTTTACAAGTGTGTTGAGTTTTCCGATATCGGACATGTTTAAAATGTTGGCCCACTCTTTATATTCTCTGAATATTCCAAAAAGCTTTTCTTGATGCACATAGTCGCGCAGGCGTGAAAATTTTTTATTGCTTGGTAAGCGCAACAGCATACCTCCGTTAAACTGCTCAAGATCAAAATTTTCGACAAATCCTGTTGAGGGGAGTAAGTGGCCGTGAAAATAATTTACATGCTTGTTTAGGTAATAAACATATGCATACAGCAAACCCGAATCGGAGTATAAGCGTACTTTATCAACAAGGTTACTTTCGGCGTATTCGGTTAAAACTGTGCTGAGTTGTTTTCCTTTACGTTCAAACGGAAAATCGGTAGCCACAATATCATGCATCAGAGTTTTAATATCATGAACACAAGTATCCGAAAATTCAATTCCTAATCCCTCAATTTCGCAGTAATATCCGCGTGATATTGCATGGTCAATTTTTAATCGTGCTTGTGGATAAAGCTCTCGCACTGCAGCATATAGTATAAAAAACAGTGAGCGTATGTACATTCGTTGGCCGTCGGGGTGGCTATAATCGATAAACCGAATATTTTTTGGTTTTACAATGTCGAACGACATTCCTCGAACTTTGTTATTTACCAGTGCTCCACAAATCGGGAAATCGCTGATTATTCCAATGTCGTCGGCTATTTCCTGAAGGGTTGTTCCCAGTGGATATTTTTTAAATTGATTTGTGTTTTCGCAGTATATCTGAATGTTTCTCATTGTTGTATTTTTTTATTTGCTGAAGGCTAATATAACAAATTAAGTGCACAAATTTGTGTGACGGATTGAATGAATTTGTATTACTCACAATAAATATGAACTTACAGTTTGTCTGTTTCAATTAGCCCCGATTTTTGAGCTTGTTCAATTGTATATTGTAAAAAGATGGGTTGAAGTTGGGGATATGTTAAAATATGAGGTATTGTTTTAAAAAATTGCACTTTAGCGATTTCATAATCGGGCAGTTTGTCAAATTTTGTGATACGTGCAAAAAATATTCGACCGTAAGTTTTGTTTGATTGTTCGGACACATAATAGTCGGTAATTTCATGAATTGAGTACTCAACAGCACCGGTTTCTTCGTACAATTCGCGTTTTGCAGCTTGCAATGGAGTTTCGCCTTTTTCGATGTGTCCGGCAGGAATTTCCCAGGTAGTGCGCAGTTTGTGTTGTACAAAAACCCATTTGTCCTGATTATTTATCGACACAATAATTGCATAAGTATATTGATGTTTTGAGTGTTTATCAATGTCAATAAAGTGTACTTGCATATCTTTTTATTGTTTGATTTTCTGATTTATAAATCAGATTTTTTGTTGTACTATGGTACAAAAAAACTCCGGTAAAATTACCGGAGTTTGTCAATCACTTTTAATTTAAACACTAATTTTATAGTAGTTTAACATTTACAGCGTTAAGACCTTTGCGACCTTGTGTCACTTCA
>CAZARW010000055.1:0-19758 GCA_964487645.1 uncultured Prolixibacteraceae bacterium | reverse complement strand
TGTAGTTAAATAACTACACACCATGCGGTGCAATCGCACGGCAGCGGGAGTATAACAAGAAAACATGCTATAATAATTGAAATGCTCTTAAAAAAACTGTTGTATAAATACATGCTTTTACAACTATAGGCAAGATTCTTTGTTTATTTTTAATGAATAAGTTAAAATTACCTGGCCACGATACATGGTTTTCGCTGTATTTATACCATAAACCTTTGAAATTGCTAAGGTATGAACTGACGAAGATTTGGAACCCTTCGTGGTTTCAAGGCAGCAAAGAAAAAAGTAGGTATTTTGAAGGTTGGTACTTTAAAAATGTTAGTGAACACGGTGAAAATTGCTGGTCGTTTATTCCCGGCATTTCGCTGGTTGGTAAAAATACACACGCTTTTGTTCAGGCAATAAACGGAAGTACCGGTGATACTTACTATTTTCGTTATCCACCCCAAGATTTTTTATTCTCAAAAAATGGCTTTGAAATAAGAGTTTCCGACAACTATTTTTCTGATAAAGGTTTTATCCTCAACCTTAACGATGGCAAAAATCATTTTTCAGGGTCGATTTCAATCACGGGGCGTACCCATTATAAAGCCGGATTTCTTCGTCCCGGCATTATGGGTTGGTATAGGTATGTACCTTTTATGGAGTGCTATCACGGCGTAGTGAGTCTTTCTCACAACATTGAAGGAGATATTGTACATAATGGCCGAACAATAAATTTTAGCCGGGGGCGCGGATATATCGAGAAAGATTGGGGGTCATCGATGCCGCAATCGTGGATATGGATGCATTCGAACCATTTTGATAAAAACGGAACATCGTTTATGCTTTCGGTGGCACGTATCCCATGGATTGGAAAATCATTTACAGGTTTTCTTGGTTTTTTTCATCACAATGGGAAAACAATTACTTTTTCAACATACACCGGAGCAAAAATTCGTGAACTTACTTACGGAGCAGGAACGGTTAATCTTCAGATAAACACCAACAAATACAAGTTTGAAATAGAAGGACAAAGCATGAGCGCAGGTGCCCTTAAAGCTCCGGTTTTGGGCGCAATGGACAGGCTTATACACGAAAGTATTGATGCTGAATTAACAATAAAAGCAAGCTTAAAAAACGATAAAATTTTATTTGTCGGGAAAGGTGTTAATGCCGGCCTCGAAATGGTTGGAGATTTAAAACTTCTGCAAACTTAAATATCATTTTAAACAATACAACTTGGATATGAGAAAGCTAAAACAAGAGCAATTTTTGCCTGTAACACTCAATAAAGCATGGGATTTTTTTGCCACGCCCAAAAACCTGAACCAAATAACACCATCCGATATGGTTTTCGAAATAACATCGGACTTACCCTAAAAAATGTACAAAGGCTTAATTATTACATACCGCATAAAGCCATTGATGAATATCCCGCTTAATTGGGTTACTGAGATTACCCAAATTGAAGAACGCTCATATTTTGTTGATGAGCAACGCAAAGGACCCTATAAAATATGGCACCACGAACACCATTTTAAAACAGTAGAAGGCGGTGTGCTTATGACCGACATTCTTTACTACGATATTGGCAAATGGATTTTGGGATGGATTGCCGGTAAACTGTTTGTTCACAAAAAAGTGAGAAATATTTTCGAGTATCGGCAGAAAATGCTGGAAAGCTTTTGGGGTTCTGAAGCAGAATAAAATGTAAAAAATATTTAGATCCGAAGAGTTTATACTATCTAAAAAAAAATATTGTTGTTCGTTAAAAATATTGATGGAAACACATTGAACAAAAATGCCTTTCATATTTTTATATTACTTTAGCAAAGAATAAACAGTGTCTGGTAATTTTAAAAAAATCCATCGAACAATAATTATGACAATACGTTGGGGAATATTAAGCACAGCAAATATTGGAGTCGAAAAAGTAATACCGGCAATCCAAAATGCAAAAAACTGCAAGGTTGTAGCAATAGCTTCACGCAATGCCGAAAAAGCCACTGCAACAGCAAAACAACTTGAAATACCAAAGTCCTATGGTTCGTACGACGAGTTACTTGCCGACCCCGAAATTGATGCAATTTACAACCCGCTGCCAAATCATTTGCATGTAAAGCTCAGTATTAAAGCTCTTGAGGCAGGAAAACACGTTTTATGTGAAAAACCAATTGCCCTCGACGCAAACGAAGCCAAAGTTCTGAAAAAAACAATGCAAAAATATCCACACCTTCAAGTGATGGAAGCCTTTATGTTTAAATTTCATCCGCAATGGTTTAAAACTCTCGAAACAATTAATAATGGAACAATTGGTGAAGTAAAAGCAATTCACTCTTTCTTTTCGTATTATAATAACGACCCTGAAAACATCCGTAATATTGCGAATATTGGTGGTGGTGCATTAATGGATATTGGCTGCTATTGTATACAAACAGCCCGATACATATTTAATGCTGAACCAAAACGGGTTGTTTCGCTTATTGATTACGACCCTCAAATGAAAATTGATCGGATTTCATCGGGAATGCTCGATTTTGGTAATGGCATAACATCAAGTTTTACATGCGCAACACAACTCTTCCCCTTTCAACGAGTTCAGATTTTAGGAACACACGGACGTATTGACATTAAAATACCGTTTAATGCTCCACCCAACCACAAAGTAAAAACCGAAATATACACACACAATAAAACCGACGAAATATTTTATGGCCCTCACGATCAATACACCTTACAGGCCGAAGCTTTTGCCAAAGCAATAATCGAAAAATTGCCGCTTCCAATTCCATTTACCGATGCCGTGTCGAATATGAAAGTGATTGATGCCTTAATCGAAAGTTCACAAAAAAATCAATGGATTACTGTATAAAAATAAATTCAAATTACTCTACATCAAAACATTCACTTGATAAAACTTAAAACCGAAGATTTGTATCTAAACTTTTAAACTTAGGCCTTTCTTTCATACGTCGGGGTATGTTTTGCAAAGCTACATCAACAAACAAACGAACAAGCCTCTCGTGACGAGATATTTTGCTTGTTACTAAACTAATTTCACGAACAGGCCTGTTTCCTACTATCTCCTTAATCATATGCTCTTTATCAGGTGCTACCGACAAAGTAGCCATTTCGGGAATAAAAGTTATCCCACCCGATTGTTCTACAACCCGACACAACGACTCAATCGAATTCGACAAATAAACTATATTTTGATATTCACCCGGTTCCTTTGCATAAATGCATACCGAATCAACCTGATTCTGAAAACAATTCCCCTCCTGCAAATACCACATTTCTTTAAGATCAACAGTTGCCAAATCGATCGAATCATAATCAGACAACTCATGTTTTTCCGATACATACAAATAAAAATATTCGTAAAACATGGGCTCAAATACTAAGCCCGATGCACTTATTGGTGTTGAAATAAAACCCGCATCAAGTTTTCCATTTTTTAGATTGCTCACAATATCCTCAGTTTTCAATTCCGAAATTGTAATTTGTATATGTGGGTATTTTTGAGCAAAATCAGACATAAACAACGATAACCAATAAGGAGCAAGTGTTGGAATAACCCCTATATGCAACTCTCCCTCGGGCTTGTTCTCAAGCTCAATCGGCAATTCTTTTAAATCGTCAACCATTTTCATTAAACCACGCACTTTCTCAACAAATATTTCGCCCTCCGAAGTTAACGAAACATTACCGGGCAAACGTTTAAACAATACAAGCCCAAGTTCTTGTTCCAAACGGTTTATCTGAATACTTAAGGCAGGCTGCGATATATTGAGTTTACTGGCTGCATACGAAAACGACCGATAATAACTCAGCTCCAAAACATATGTTAACTGCAATAAAGTCATAGCGTTATAAATTTAATCATAAATATTTTGGTGTAAATTTAATAATAGGTATTTACTTTTGCTAATACATGTATATGTTTCTATAAATACATGTAATACTATCTTTGTAATATCAAAAACAGAAAAGTATAAACATTTAAAAAATAACAATCATGAAATCAAATGAATTAACAAAACAAGTAACTGAGAAATTGAATCAACTTTTATCAGATCTTCAAATGGTTTATCAAAACCAACGCACTTTACACTGGCTTATAGCAGGCCCCGATTTTCATATGCTTCACAACTTATTTGAAGAATACTACACCGAAACAGCCGATGTAATTGATGAGGTAGCCGAGCGCATTTTAATGCTTGGAGGAGTACCCTTACATACATTCAACGATTATGTTCAAACTTCAAAAATCGAAGCAATTTCAAAAGTTGCTAAAGGAAAAGATAGCCTAAAAACAGTAGTCGATAATTACGAATATTTGCTAAAAACATATAGAGAACTGCTTGAACTTGCAGGCGACAACAACGATGAAGGAACATCAGCAATGCTTAGCGACTTAATTGCAGGTGCCGAGAAAAAATTGTGGATGCTAAAAGCAACATTAGCGTAAAAAAATTGTTATAATTAATAAATAACTTAAAATCAATATTACAATGGAAGAAAATAACGAAAAAGTAGTTGTAAATGCCATGCCACGCATTGGCGAACCAGCACCCGAATTTAAAGCAGTAACAACCCAGGGAGAAATCAATTTTCCCGGCGATTACAAAGGCAGTTGGGTAATTCTTTTTAGCCACCCGGCCGATTTTACTCCTGTATGTACTTCCGAATTTATGACTTTTGCCAGCATGGAAGAGCAATTTAACAAAGCCAATTGCAAACTGGTAGGTCTGTCGGTTGACGGACTTTATAGTCACATTGCATGGTTGCGTACTATTAAAGAGAAAATTGAATACAAAGGCATGAAAGATGTGGAAGTGAAATTTCCACTTATCGAAGATATTACAATGGAAGTTGCACAAAAATACGGAATGATGATGCCGGGTGAAAGCAACACAAAGGCAGTTCGTGCTGTTTTTGTTATCGACCCTAAAGGCATTGTTCGTACTGTATTGTACTACCCTCTTAGTCTGGGCCGTAATTTCGACGAGCTTTACCGTATAGTTATTGCACTACAAGCTGCCGACGAATTTAATGTAGCAACTCCGGCCGACTGGAGACCGGGTGATGAAGTAATTGTACCCACTGCCGGTTCGTGTGGTGTTGCTAAAGAAAGAATGGAATCGAAAGATGAAGATACCCATTGCTACGACTGGTTCTTCTGTACAAAAAAACTCGATAAGGAAACTGTTCTTAAAAAGATTATTAAAGATTAAATAATCATATAAACGATAATAAAAAACCTGTTGCTAATGCAGCAGGTTTTTTTTGTGTAAATTTTTTATTATTTGGCGTATACGAACTTTCTCTCCTGCAGACAAGTCATACTGCTGCATCCGATCAATATGAGCAATCAGCTCAATGCTCAATTCAGGATATAAAAGACACATCCGGTAAAAAAATTCAAGCCCGGTTACCCGTGTTGATTTATTTTTATTGTCTGAATGCATCCAGCCAATACAGCGTTCGAGTAAAACTCCGGCATATTCATCGTCAATATCAAATCGCATTATGAGTTTCATTGCAATTCGAATAAAACTCTCGTTTTTAGTTTCAAGCACCTTTAAATACAAAGTATTAATAAGAGGCAATATCATGTTATGATTCTTTTCGCTGGCATGTTCTAATACCCACAACAAACGCCATGATTCTTCGGCAGGCCGTTTCTTAATCATATCGCATATTGTTGCAAATACTGCTTCATCTTGTGAAGCAATATCAAACAGCAATGTATATTTATTGTCTGAATATGGCCGGGCTAAGTGCTGATCAATTTCAAATTCTGTCATATTATAATATAATATCCTGATAATGCTAAATTACAATACTGAGTAAATTAAAAAACAACCTTTATAAAAACACTGCTTTAAAATATTCAGTAAAAGACTGAATAAAGAGTTTTTTTTTCAATAAAAAGGCAAATTTTAGCTAATATTACCTCCGTTTTAGCCAAAATTATATTAAAATCATAAATACTCACATTTTTATGCCAAAACGGGAAGATATTAAAAAAGTATTGATTATCGGCTCGGGGCCGATAGTAATTGGGCAAGCCTGCGAATTTGATTATTCAGGCACGCAAGCATGTAAAGCACTACGTTCGTTAGGATACGAAATTGTTCTGGTTAACTCAAACCCGGCAACAATTATGACTGATCCTGAAATGGCCGATTATACATACATCGAACCACTGAATGAATATGCACTTACCGAAATTATTAAAAAAGAACGCCCCGATGCCCTTTTGCCAAACCTTGGAGGACAAACGGCATTAAACCTATCGCTAACTCTTGCCAACAAAGGAATTCTCGACCAATACAATGTTGAAGTTATTGGTGTTAACTTAAAAGCAATTGAAAAGGGCGAAGACCGCACCGAGTTTAAAAATTCAATGACTTCGCTGGGTATTGAGATGCCCCGCAGCACTGCAGTAAATACTGTTGAAGAAGCCGAAAAAATTGCCGACGAACTGGGATACCCCGTTGTAATTCGCCCTGCATACACCATGGGTGGTACCGGTGGCGGATTGGTTTATAACCTCGAAGAACTGCGTACTGTTGCGGCACGTGGTATTGCTGCAAGTATGGTAAGTCAAATTTTAGTCGAAGAGTCGGTGCTTGGATGGGAAGAACTCGAACTCGAAGTTGTTCGCGATGCCAAAAATCAAATGATTACCGTTTGCTTTATCGAAAATGTTGATGCAATTGGAGTGCATACCGGCGACTCGTTTTGTACTGCCCCAATGCTTACAATTTCCGAAGATTTGCAACAACGCCTGCAAGAATACTCGTACCGAATTGTTGAAGATATTGGCGTAATTGGAGGTACTAACGTACAATGGGCTCACGACCCCAAAACCGGTCGTGTGGTAGTAATCGAAATTAACCCGCGTACTTCGCGTTCATCTGCATTGGCTTCAAAAGCTACAGGTTTTCCTATTGCATTTGTTTCGGCATTACTGGCCGGTGGTCTTACTCTCGACGAACTTCCATACTGGCGTGGTGGTACACTCGAAAAATACACTCCATGGGGCGAATATGTAGTGGTAAAATTTGCTAAATGGGCTTTCGAAAAATTCGACGGACTTAAGGATAAACTCGGCACACAAATGCAAGCTGTGGGTGAGGTTATGAGTATTGGTAAAAACTACAAAGAAGCTCTACAAAAATCAATACGCTCGCTCGAAATTGGACGATACGGACTGGGATTTGCTAAAAATTTCAATACACTCAAACTCGACGAACTATTGCACATGATGGCTAACCCATCAAGCGAACGTCAGTTTTTAATGTACGAAGCCTTACGTAAAGGTGCTACTGTTGATCAATTGCACGAGCTTACCTACATTAAAGCCTGGTTTATTGAACAAATGAAAGAACTGGTTGATCTCGAAAACGAAATACTCAGTTTTAAAGGTAAAAACATACCCGACAATCTGTTTATACAAGCCAAAAAAGATGGGTTTGCTGATAAATATTTATCGAAAATACTCGATATATCTGAAGAAAAAATTCGAAATAAACGTATTGAATTAGGACTTGAAGAAGCTTGGGAGCCGGTACCTGTCAGTGGTGTCGAAAATGCTGCTTACTATTACTCAACCTACAATGCTGCAGATAAAGTAGAGGTTGATACACGCAAAAAAATTATGGTACTTGGTGGTGGCCCAAACCGAATTGGCCAGGGAATCGAATTTGACTATTGCTGTGTTCATGCAGCTTTTTCAATTAAAGACAAAGGCCTCGAGTCAATTATGGTAAACTGCAACCCGGAAACCGTATCGACCGATTACGATACTTCGGACAAATTGTATTTTGAGCCCCTTACGGTTGAAGATGTTTTGAGCATTTACAACAAAGAAAAACCCGACGGTGTGATTTGTCAATTTGGTGGACAAACTCCACTGAATATTGCCGAGGAATTACAGAAAAACGGAGTAAAAATTATTGGCACAAGCCCCGAAACAATTGATTTGGCCGAAGATCGTGACCAATTCAGAAAAATAATGGAAAAATTGGGAATTCCGCAACCCGAATCGGGTATGGCCAGTACCGAAGCACAGGCTCTTGAAATTGCAGCCCGTATTGGATACCCGCTTATGGTACGCCCATCGTATGTTCTGGGTGGCCGCGGAATGAAAATTGTTCTCGACGAACAAATGCTCAAACAATATGTAGCTGCTGCTGTCGACGAAGTTTCGCCCGACAGGCCATTGCTTATCGATAAATTTCTCGAAAATGCAATTGAAGCCGAAGCCGATGCAATTTCGGACGGAAAAGATGCTTTTGTGCCTGCTGTAATGCAGCATATCGAATATGCCGGAATTCACTCAGGCGACTCGGCTTGCGTTATTCCACCGGTTATTATTACCGATGAACAAATTGCAACCATCGAAGAGTATACTCGCCGAATTGCTATCGAAATGAAAGTAGTAGGGTTAATGAATATTCAGTATGCAATTTACGAAGGTGCTGTATACATTTTGGAAGCAAACCCGCGGGCATCAAGAACAGTTCCGCTGGTTTCGAAAATATGCAATATTCCAATGGCAAAAATTGCAACCAAAATTATGCTTGGGAAAAAGCTTTCGGACTTTAACCTGAAAAAACAGGATATTCCTCACTTTGGTGTTAAAGAAGCAGTATTCCCGTTTAACATGTTCCCCGATGTTGATCCCGTGCTGGGACCCGAAATGCGCTCAACCGGCGAAGTTCTGGGACTGGCTCCTACATTTGGAATGGCGTTCTTTAAATCGCAGGAAGCAACAAAATCGGTGCTCCCTACAAAAGGAAATGTGCTGATTACAATTGCCGACCGCGATAAAGATAAAATTGTGGAAACAGCAAAAAATTTCCGAGATATGGGATTCAATATCGTTTCAACTTTTGGTACTGCCGACTTTTTGAAACAGCATGGAATTGATGCCAAAGGAATTAAAAAAGTGCACCAGGGACGGCCCAATATTGTTGATGCAATTAAAAATGGCGAAATCAACCTGGTAATTAATACTCCTGCCGGAAAACAAAGCGAATACGATGATTCGTACATACGCAAAACAGCCATTAAGTACAACATTTTGTACATTACAACTACTGCAGCTGCAAATGCTGCAACAAGGGGTATTAAAGACCGGCTGCACGAAAACTACCATGTAAAATCGCTGCAAGATTACCACAGCGAAATTAAATAACTTAATGCTTTTAAAGCTTAAAGAGAGACAGTGTTGATACATTGTCTCTCTTTTTTTTATAAACCTTACAAATATTGAACATTACACGCGCTTAAAAAAACTTGCAATTCATAAAAAACAATACTAATTTGTTTTACTATAATTCGATTTTATGCATTCATATTCAATCATAAAATTTGCATCAATTGTATTCATCTTAGCTCAAAGCTTGGGCATGTGGGCATCAAATTCATCCACTGAAGCACCCAAAGACACCACCTGGACAAACATTACCGGAGCTTTCAGACTTAATATGATGTATACATATTACGAAGGAAAAACATCGCCCCTTGGTACAGCAAGCCGCAATGAATTTACCTGGGATACCTGGCGCATTGGAGTAAACTCTTATTCAAAAGGAATTGAGCTTTCGTTCGAATATAGATTCTATCCTACCTTTAATACACATTTTATTCATCACGGTTGGCTTGGCTATCATTTTAGCTCACAAACCAATTTAAAACTGGGGGTTTCGCAAGTTCCGTTTGGCGATTTACCTTTTGCTTCACACTCGTGATGGTTTCAAACACCATATTACGTGGGACTCGAAGATGATTATCAAACAGGCTTAAATTTTGAACATGCATACAAAAAATGGTTATTCCATTTTGCTTACTACCTTATGGCCGAGCCCCGAGGTACAAGCGAAGCATCATATGGGCCATTTAGTGCTGCACGCTACTCATACGATGTGGTGCCAATTCCCGGAAATTCGAATATTGAACGCAACCAGTTTAATCTACGTGGAGAATACAATTTTGGAAATACCCGCGCAGGCCTTTCGCTACAAACCTTGCAAATATACAACCAGGTACTTTTGCATAACGGCAATCAACAAGCAGCTGCACTGCATCTCAATACCGACTATAATCGCTGGAACCTTAAAATTGAGGCTATATACTACAATTATAGCAACGTAAAAAACGATGAAGGCAAAACCCTTAACTCAGTGCAAATGGGAGCATATGGTTTTGGCACATACGATGTTGCTGCCAAATCAGCAATTTTTAGTGCCGGACTTGCATACTCTCTGCCCATTAATATTGGGCCAATTCATTCGGTACAGTTTTACAACAATTTTAGTTACATGCACAAATTTGTCAGCATAAATATTGGTTCCGAAAATCATGCTTTTGAAAAAACAATGCAAAATGTAGTAGGAGCACTAATTTCTGCAGGCAATGTTTATACATATGTTGATGTTGCTTCGGGGTACAACCATCCATGGCTAAGCAGTTACTTTGGAGGCAGTGCAATGGGGAGCGGCTACGGAGAAGACCCATCTCATCCTGTAACCCAAAACAATCCCATCAGCAGGTCGGCATACTGGAATACACGTTTGAACATTAATATCGGATACTATTTCTAAACCATAATACAAATACTTATGAAGAAAAAACACTTTGACATTCACGGCCCGGTATTTTGGCCGGCATCAATACTCATAATTATATTTATTGCCGTAACCTTAATTGTAGGCGAGCCAATGGCAAATGTTTTTCAATCGACCCAAAATGCAATATCTGATAATTTTGGATGGTTGTTTATCATTGCTGTAAATTCATTCTTGATTTTTAGCCTCTACATAGGCTTTAGCAAATACGGGAGCATAAGGCTAGGAGGCGAAAATGCCGAGAAAGAGTTCTCGACCCCCGCATGGTTTGCCATGTTGTTTAGTGCCGGAATGGGCATTGGTATCCTTTTTTGGGGTGTGGCCGAACCTGTTTTTCACTATATGAATCCTCCTTTTGGCGAAGGACGTTCACTCGAATCGGCCGAAAATGCAATGAATCTCACATTTTTACACTGGGGTTTTCATGCCTGGGGTATATACGCCCTGGTTGGTTTATCCTTAGCATTTTTTGCATTTAACCGCAACCAGCCACTTACCATACGCTCGGTTTTTTTACCTGTACTGGGTAAAAGAGTAAATGGCCCCATTGGCAATATAATTGATGTGTTTGCAGTACTGGCCACACTTTTTGGCCTGGCCACATCACTCGGCCTTGGGGTTAAGCAGGTAAGTGCCGGTTTAAACCACGTGTTTTGAACCCCCAATACTGTGTGGATGCAGGTTTTTTTGATTATTGCAATTACTCTGGTAGCAACCATTTCGGTAATAACAGGCATAAAACGAGGAGTACGCTTTTTGAGCGAATGGAACGTACGTATTGCAGCCGTTTTATTGCTCATTGTCCTTATTCTTGGCCCATCATTATTCATCTTTAAATCGTTTGTACAAAACATTGGAAACTACCTCAACGAAGTGCTCATGGTTTCGACCTGGACCGAAGCATACCGCGACAGAGGATGGCAGGGAAGCTGGACCGTTTTTTACTGGGCATGGTGGATTTCGTGGTCGCCCTTTGTAGGGATGTTTATTGCACGGGTATCGAAAGGCCGAACCATAAAAGAATTTATTCTTGGCGTTTTGCTTGTTCCATCAATTATAACATTTTTGTGGCTTACAGCATTTGGAGGATCGGCAATATGGATGGATCTGAAAGGAGTAGCTGCCGGTTTAGGTGAACGAATTATTGCCGATGAATCAACTGCCCTTTTTATTTTCTTTGAACAGTTTCCGCTTAGTAGTATTGTTTCGGTAGTTGGCGTTTTGCTTGTTATCAGTTTCTTTGTTACCTCGTCCGACTCGGGGTCACTGGTAATCGACAGCATAACTGCCGGCGGAAAACTCGATGCCCCGGTTGGCCAACGCATTTTTTGGGCGAGTATCGAAGGTGCTGTTGCTGCTGTGTTACTACTGGGTGGCGGACTTGTTGCCCTGCAAACTGCTGCCGTTACTACCGGTTTGCCCTTTATGATTATTCTGATTGTAATGATGTACAGCCTAAATAAAGGCTTGCGCTCTGAAGTTGCACGCACTAAATATCTTGCACAAAGCCAGGATAAAAAATCATACGAGAAAAAAATTGCCGGCATGATTGCCAAACGTTTAACAAAAAAAGATAAAAAAATATGATATTGACAAAAGTTGCCATATTGCTCGATATGTCTGAAATGGACACAATCCTACTGAATTACATCAAAAAAATTCACGAGCACTATCAGTTTAACACAATTCAACTTGTTCATTTTGTCGAAGTTGAAGAGTTTCCACACGATATTTACGAAATGTACCCCGAACTAAACGAACCCATTGAAGATATCATTGCCGAAGAAATTCAGGAGCAAGCTTCGGACTGTATGCCTCAATGTGAAAATGTTTCAAAAATACATGTACACGGAGGTGGTAAAATTGATGATTTTATCGAGTGGCTGCAAAACGAAGAATTCGATTTGGTGGTAATGGGCAAAAAATCGGCCTTACATGGTGCCGGGGTTTTTTCGGGCAAACTGGTACGTTTGCTTAACACAAACATGCTGTTTGTAACCGATATTGCTCGCGGCGAAATTAGCAAAATTATGGTCCCAATCGATTTTTCGTCGCACACAGTTCCGGTACTAAAACTTGCAAACGAAGCAGCAAACCTGATTGATGCCCAACTGGTTCCACTGCACATAATCAAAATCGGGAAACGGTATTTTCCGGTTGATGAAAAACCCGATGAGCTGTTTAAAATGCTCGAAAAAGAAGCAAAAAAGAAATTTGCACGGTTAAAAGAAAAAATTAAAATAAAACAAGACTGCATTTACATAAACGAACACGACCAGCACGTTTCGAAAACAATTTATAATCAGGCCGTTTTTCAAAGTGCCGATTTAATGATTATTGGGCACAAAGGGAAAACCGGCGATAGCGACCTGCTTATTGGCAGTGTGGCCGAACGCTTAATTGCTCACGATAAAAGCATACCGGTACTCATTGTTAAAGATGTTTCAAAAAAAGCAAAATAATGAAACAACCAAAAAAGCAAATCTGTTTACGATTTGCTTTTTTTGCGTCCACAATCAAAATATAATTATTTAAACACGCAACCTTACTCTCTACATAATAATCATACATTTATATTTAAACCATGCAATCCCAAATGCTATCGGGACTCTGCAGCCTTAAAAAATAAAATAATATCGTATGAAAACAAAAATCACTCACACACTTGCTCTTTTGCTAATTATGCTAATTACAGCATGCAACAGCAATTTGCCCGAACCCGAGCCCAATCCAAAACCCATTACCCTTGAGCTTAAAGCTCAAACTCTTGTAAAAAACAGCAATGAGTTTGGTCTCGAAATTTTTCGACGCTTAAACGCCGACGAAACCGAAAACATAAACATATCACCCTTAAGTGTATCGCTTGCCTTAGCTATGACATATAATGGTGCCTGCGCCGACACTAAAACGGCTATGGAAAAAGCCCTTAAGTTTGAACAATATGCTACAAGCGACATAAATCAAACATTTTCAGACTTAATTGATGCCTTGCTCAACGCCGACAATACAATAACTCTCGATATTGCCCATTCAATTTGGTACAAGCAGGGATTTAATGTTCTGGATACGTTTAAAGACATTAACCGCAATTACTACAATGCCGAGGTAAAAGAGCTCGATTTTTATAAATCCAATGCACTCGACATCATTAACGGATGGATAGAAGACAATACCGGCGGCAAAATACGCGATATGATTAAAGAAATTGACCCCGACTATGTAATGTTTTTAATTAATGCAATATATTTTAAGGGTTCGTGGAAAACCGAATTTGAAGAAAAAAGCACATACGAACAAGCGTTTTATATAAACCCCGACAAATCGGTAAGTACACAAATGATGCATAAAACCGATACTGTTGCTTACCAAAAAAACGAAATGTTTTCGGCCATTGAATTGCCCTACGGACGCGGAAATTTTAATATGGCAATATTACTTCCAAACGAAGACTCGAATCTCCAAACGATAATTGATTCACTCACAACCGACAACTGGAGCCTATGGATGAACTCTTTCGGGAGCAAACAAGAAGTAAACATCACAATACCTCGCTTTACTATTGATTACAATAAGCAATTAAACGATGTACTTTCGGACATGGGAATGAAAATTGCTTTTGAATCAACTGCCGATTTTTGTGGAATTAACCCCGATGCCGATCTTTATATCGACTATGTTCAACACAATACATTTATTGATGTAAACGAAAAAGGAACCGAAGCTGCAGCGGCTACAGTTGTTGCAATGCGCGAATACGTTGCTATGCCTCCTACTGTTTTTAATGCAAACCGCCCATTTTTATATGCAATTACCGAAAAAGAAACCGGAACCATTTTGTTTATAGGGAAAACGGTTAATCCAACAAATTAAAAAGAATATGCTGTACAAACTATTGCTGCGTTAACATATTTGCTCATACATTAAAAAGCTGCAAAACATTTTGTTTTGTGGCTTTTTTTTATTGCCGGTAAACAATTTTATTCGTTGCACATTTTCCTTCACAGCTCCATTTAATCAGCAGTATTCCCTGATTCACACTCAAATCCGTTAAATTAATCGAAGTATGATTGAACAATTCATTCTGATATACTTTCTGTCCTGACGAAGTAAATATTTCGAGATACAAGGGAGTGTTACCGGCCGGATGAACATGCAGCATACCATAACTTGGATTCGGATAAACAGCTACTTCGGCCTTCAAATCATGTGGTTTTTTAACCAGCAATACGCTTTCGTTATCATCGGCAAATGGCGATCCGTTTACTTGCCCCGATGCTTTCCAGTACCAATGATCTTTTGGATTCCCGCCGGGATTTGCTTCAACCGCCGACAATGTATATCCCATTCCTGCAGTTTCGGCCGGCCAGGGATCGTAAGGCAAATACCTGAAACCCGGAAGCACTTTACCAATTTCAGAGATTACAACCACAAGTTCTCCATCATTCGAAAACGATTTTCCTTTAGGAAAAACATCAGAAGGAGCCAACCCGTAACGCTCAAAAAACCATTGCGAATTGCTTGCAACTACATAAAAACTCTTTGGCTGCAAAACTGCATCATCGGCAAATTTGTAATCAATAGCAGTCATAAACCGAAGTCTGCTTAAATCAATGGCATAATCGCCGGTATTTTTAAATTCGATAAACTCAAATTTTTTACCTGATACAGTATCATTCCCAATAATTGAATCAGGAGGATAATAATTCAACTCAGTAATTTTAAGATTTTCGTAATCCTCTTGTTGCTTTATAAAATTAATCGTATTCAAGGGACTCCATTCTTTGCCTCTTTTTACACGGCTATGAACAACGGTAGTTTTTTTCAGAGTTATGGTATGGCCGTTAACAACAGATATTGCATTTGAATTAACTTTTCCTCCAATGGCACGCGGATCGGTTCCATCGAGGGTTATAAATATTATATCGTTAGAATTTTGCGAGGCAATTTTCACCTGTGTGTCGCCATATAAAAAGCGCTTTTCGGAAACGATTTTATTGTGTACCCAAAAATTGGGAGGACTCACAGAACTGAGCAACCCGGCATTTTCGAGTTGATTTATTACAATATCGGTTCTGTACGGGAAATATGAGCTTATTATATTTTCAATTTCGGGAAGCCAATCGTCGTTGCGAGTAAACGCTCTTTGAGTTTTTGCAGCACCCCAACGTGCCGATTCGGCAATGATTGCTTTATCGATTTGGTTTGCCCGGGCTTTAAAACGCTGTACACAGGCATTAGGTGTAAAAACCCCATCGTTAAATAAATGAACATACGCTCTGTCGGCAAAACGCTGCCGATACTCGGCATTTTGAGTCAGTTTATGGTGCAACCACTGTGGATGAAAATCATCAAACGATGCAACATCCATTCCCTCGGGCTCAACCCGGTTTTCGTCAATCCCAATGCCCGGCGATACAGCATCGGTCATTAAGCTGTGCTCGGCATCGTGTGCAAAAAATATAAATCCCTGTGTTTTGTTTGCCCGGTTGTATATTGTATAAAAATTGTTTGCCTGCTTGTTCCCTCTGAATTTTGATATTGGCGAATCAAAATTTCCCGAATAAAATGTCGTCATTAAATAATCAATCAAATTATCGATATCGACAAGTTTTTCGGCACCCGCAACAGTTTCGCCTAAAGCATTGCGTCTTTCGAGCATAAAATACTTTTCGTTCGATTCAAATCCATCATGACACATTTGCCAAACCCGATACCAATTTTCGGCACTTCCATCGGTAGCTCCTACCTTATAATCCCAATCGTCGGTATTCACTTTTACCACATCGTAATCCTCCTTGTCGCCACCAAAATAACTCTCGGCATAACGCGCTTCAGAGCGTTCTTGGGTTTGATAAAGCCCCCAATACATTCCATTTAAATACAAGTGATAATAGCGACTACGGGTATATGGTTGCCCCATATCGCGCTGCGAATCGCGCGAAAAAACCTCGCGCACAAAAGTATTTCGCGATTCGCCATTGCTCCAGGCATAATTTTGCGATGTGCGTAAATCAATTTTATCAAATTCATTTACCCCCTCATCGCCAAACAATGGATAATACAACTTAGCACTCCCGTATATTTGCCTGAAAAACAAACGAAATGCATGTTTTGGAAAGTCATTATGCCGGCTCCAACCTCCACGTATTCTCATTCCTGCTGCTATACTAAATTCCTGTCCGTGCACATTATCGAGCAACTCAACATTGCATGCACGTTCCCATTCTATACCATCGCCCCAGGCATTTACATAAATTCCACTGTCGGGATGAAAAAACGACTCCATATCACCAACAAGCGAAATTGAAGGAATATCGAGCAAGGCAGTAACTATCTGATTTTTATATTCTGCATCATGAATTATCTGGTCGCTTACATCGTAAATTAATAATTGCCCGTTTACATTATTTTTAGGCCAATTCGCACCCGGATATTTCTGCGAAAGTACCTCGTGAGGAAAAATATATGTATGCGTATATGGTATTAATATTTGTCCTTCGCGGTTTTTTAACGAAGCTCTTACAATAAACCCCGGAGTTTTTGCACGTCCGGATGTAGTGGCCGGATTAATTGATATTGTTTTTGACGTACCGCCGTTTATTGCAGTTGCCGATATTTGTGGATTACTGCCATCAATAGTATAAACAATACTATACCTTTGATCGGAGACAGTCATCGTCAACATAAAATTACTTGTATAAAAACCTCCAAAATGACTAAATATGACCTTATTATCAGAAGCATCATTGCCCCGCAAAGCAGTTACAATTAGAAGAAAAACAAACAGTACAAAAATTTTTTTATCCCTCATAAACGTGGCGTAAATTACACATTCAATATGTGATATGTATGATATCGATATGTAAAAATGACATCTGTAAAGAATTATTCCCTTATTAAAAATTTATAAATAATGTATTTTCTCTGAACACTAGCCACTTTTCCCAATCAAAAAAAAACGTTTTACATGAAAAAATTCATATAGTACTTAATTCTGATAATGTAGTTTTGTAACTGCATTGCCCAAAACAGCAAGCAAACCTCCTGAAAAAAACAACCAAAAGCAATTTTAATCATTAAATTTTATACGATGAAACAATCATTTGCATCAGCAAAAATGGCACTATTAGTGCTTTTTATTATGTTTGCACACATGAAAACATACAGTCAGAATGAACGTGCTGAAATAGCCGATAAGTACAAGTGGAAAGTAAGCGATGTATATGCTTCGGACGAAGCATGGACTGAAGCCAAAAACAAAATTTCGGCCCGTTTGGGTGAAATTGAAAAATTTAAAGGAACACTTACCCAATCGGCAAATAATTTACTTGCATGCCTTGAGTTTAACAGCGAAATATCGAAGGAAGCTTCGAAACTTTATTTATACGCCGGCCTCAACTCCGACACCGACACACGGGTAATGAAATACAATGCAATGCGAAAAGAACTTTCGCAAATGTTTTCGGAGTTTGGAGCAAAATCGGCCTTTATTGAGCCCGAAATACTTAGTGTTGACTGGGACGTAATTGAAAACTTTATTGAAAGCGAGCCCGGCCTCGAAGTATATCGCATGAGCCTTACCGAATTGTTTCGTACCCGCGAGCACACACTCAGCGAAGCCGAAGAGCGAATCATGGCCCTTTCGGGGCAGGTTGGTGGTGTACCTCAATCGGTTTTCGGCACTTTTTCGAATGCCGAAATACCACAACCCGAAGTTAAACTCTCGAGCGGCGAAACCGTAAAACTCAACAGTGCAACATACGGACAATACCGTGCCCTCGATAACCGCAACGACCGCAAATTGGTTTTCGAAACCTACTGGAACAATTATGCAAATTTTAGAGCAACATTTGGCGAAATGCTCTACGGAAACATCAAATCCGATATTTTCAGAGCTAAAGCCCGCCATTACAATTCATCGCTCGATGCTGCATTATTCCCTAAAAATATTCCGACCGAGGTTTACCATTCACTTGTTGAAAATGTGAATAAAAATTTACCGGCTTTTCACCGCTATCTCGACATTAAACGACGGATGATGAAGCTCGACACGCTAAAGTATTACGATTTATATGCGCCGGCAGTAGCAAATTTTAATACGAACTACTCTTACGAACAAGCTACAAACATTACCCTGGAGGCTCTTAAACCGCTGGGCGATAATTATGTAAACACTGTAAAACAAGCTATTAACGAACGCTGGATTGATGTATACCCAACTCCGGGAAAACGCTCGGGAGCATATTCAAACGGTGCTTTTTACGATGGTCATCCATACATTTTACTAAACTACACCAATTTGTATAACGATGTAAGTACAATGGTTCACGAGCTGGGACATACCATGCACAGCTATTTATCAAATAAAAATCAGCCATACCCAATCTCACGTTATCAGATTTTTGTTGCCGAAGTGGCATCAACCCTTAACGAGGTACTCCTGTTTAACTACATGCTCGATAAAATTGACGACGATGACGCAAAACTTTCGTTACTGATGAACTGGCTCGATAGCTTTAAAGGAACTTTGTTCCGCCAAACTCAATTTGCCGAATACGAATTGCAAATTCATCAGATGGCCGAAGAAGGTAAAGCACTTACCGGCGACGAATTTTCGGAACTGTATATCGATTTAGTAAAAAAATATTACGGCCACGATAAAGGCATTTGCCATATCGATGAGTATATTGATATGGAATGGGCTTTTATACCACATTTTTACTACAATTTTTATGTCTATCAATACAGCACATCCTTTACTGCCTCAATATCACTGGCCGAAAAAATTATGAGCGGCGACAAAGAAACTCTCGAACGATATATCACATTCTTATCGTCGGGTGGTTCAGATTATCCTATCGAGCTTTTGAAAATAGCCGGTGTCGATATGACAAGTTCCGAACCTTTCGATAAAGCAATCGAATCGATGAACAAGGTAATGGACGAAATCGAAAAAATTCTCGACAAAAAATAAAATCACCTACAGTTTTTTTGTATTTAAAAGCATCAGATCACAACACGAATCTGATGCTTTTTTTTATGCTGTGGTTTTGCTATTTGATTAATAAAACTGACGTTTTGTACCGGTTTTACGCAATTGGTTTACATTAAATTAACATTGACGCACTGCATT
>CAZARW010000054.1:0-19789 GCA_964487645.1 uncultured Prolixibacteraceae bacterium | reverse complement strand
ATGCTGTTGGTTCCTAAGTCGAGCCCGAGAATTTTTGCCATGATAAGATTTTTTTAATTGGGGTTTTACGTGTTTTTTTAGCTTTTCCAAAGTTTTAAGCTTTGAAAAAGACAGCTTTAGTTTATTAACTATTAATAAACTGCCTTCTAAAGTACATAAAAAAAATATAATTAAGGGGTTGATTATTACATATTTTATTTCTACTTTTGATTTATTATAAAATAAAAGTTTTTACATCTTATCACAATAAGGCTATATGCCGAAGGAACTTATTCCTATACTCCCGCTTCGGTGGGAGTTTTTTATTCTCAGGGGGTTCGGTATTCGTTATTAATAATCTCAAGTATTGTTTTTGCCCAATTATCATCGTCATTTAAGCTATTTACAAGAGTGAGTTTTTTGCCTCCGTTTTTCTGAAACAATTCTGCATATTCTTCCCCAATTTCGAGTGTAGTTTCAAGACAGTCGGTAACAAACGAGGGCGCAATTACAAGAATGTTTTTATCGCCGTTTTGTGCTCTTTGTATAAGAATATCAGAGGTAAAGGGGCCCGTCCAGTTTTTCGACATATGCGATTGAAACGATGTGCTGTATGAATTATGGGCCAATTCCATTTTTTGAGCTAAAAGTCGGCTTGTTTCAAAGCAGATTGCCTGGTAACAGAAATCTCCATGTTTAGGAAACATTTGGGCGCAGTTGCATTGTGCTTGTTTTATTTCGGGATGGCATTTGTTTATTTGGCGTTTGGGTAATCCATGATATGAGAATAGGATATGGTCGTAATCTTCGGGTGAGTATGTTTTAATTTTTTTGGTAAATGTTTCAATGTAATGTTTGTTATTATAAAACTGATTAATAATATGGATATTTGGTATTGTGTTTTGAGTTTTTATTTCGTTCAAAACTGCTTCAATCACCGATCCGCTTGTAGCCGATGCATATTGCGGAAACATAGGTAAAACGGTTAATGTGCTGTATTTACCCTTTTGTATTTTTTGTAAGCTGTGTTTTAGTGAGGGATTTCCGTATCGCATGGCTAAAAAAACATCGGTATGTTTATCGCTTAAATGTTGTAGTTTATTAAGCAATTTTTGGCTTGTTACTAAAAGAGGAGAGCCTTCGGGTGTAAATATTTTTTTGTATTTGTTGGTCGATTTTCGTGTTCTCAACGGAATAATAATAAGGTTTACCAGTATCTTTTGCACAAGCAATGGTAAATCAATTACTCTTGGGTCGTTTAAAAATTCGTATAGAAATTTGCGAACAGCACGTTTTGTTGCAGCATCAGGGGTTCCCGTGTTTATTATCAGAATAGCGTTTTTATTTGTATGCATACAGTTTATAAATAGATAAGATGTGTTGTTCACATTTTCACCGGTAAAATGAATACAAACTGAATGTTGATTTGTGTATTCACTGAAACAATTCCGATTATATGAATTGTTTGCTAATATAAACAATTTTGGATCACAGGTTTATGTGCCCGGTCAAATATTGACCTTATGTTTCTGCAATTTTGTTACAATTCTACATATACATTTGGTTATATGTACTGGTACATTATTTTACTTCAAAGTGTAGTTTGTACAATAGTTGATATATGATATTTCGGAATATTTTTTAATTCGATTTTAATTAAAAGTTAAAAAAAATAATGCAATCGGTTGCATTTGGTGTGATATTATTTATATATTTGAATGTTTTCTTTGAAAGATGATTTGGAAGCTTAAGTTCTTAAGTATTTATTTATAGATAAATATGTGTATTCCATCATGTGTTTTACATTACGAATACCCTCCAGTTTTTTATTTAAATTTATATAAACCTACAGATATGCATTAAATAAAAAGTAAACCAAAAAAAATGACACACTTAAATTTCAAAAAAAATTCTGTTTAATTAATCTAACCTAAAATTTATGAAAAATGTAACCAATGCTTGGGGAATACTGAGTTCCCAATCAATGAATTTGAGAAAGGCCTTAAGGGTTTTTGTATTGGTATCAGTTGTTTTGTGCACTTACGCAATAACTGCACAAGCAAGCGATATTGATGAAACCTTGCAAGGTAAAAACATTACAGGTGTTGTAACCGATGTAAACGGATCGGTTTTGCCTGGTGTTACGGTAGTAGTAAAAGGAACAACCAACGGAACGGTTACCGATATTGATGGTAAATATTCGTTGAATGTTAGTTCAGACAATGCAATTCTTCAGTTTTCGTTTGTAGGAATGGAAATGCAGGAGCAGAGTGTTGCCGGCCAGAGTGTTATTAATGTAACTCTTCAGGAAGGCTACATTGGACTTGAGGAGGTTGTTGCAGTTGGATATGGTTCAATGGAACGGAACAATGTTACCGGAGCTATATCGTCAATTAAAGCCGAAGAGATACTTAAGGCGCCGGTACCAAACGTAGTTGAAGCATTACGCGGACAGGTTTCAGGTGTAAAAGTTTCGCGTGGTAGCGGCCAACCCGGGTCGGATGTCGATTTTCTTGTTCGTGGAAAAAACTCTCTTACATCGGGCAATAATCCCTTAATTGTTATTGATGGTGTGCCAAATACCGGCGGGAGTATTTCTGATATAAACTCATCGGATATTGCAAGCATTAACATATTAAAAGATGCTGCTGCTGCTTCAATTTATGGTGCCAGTGGTGCTAATGGTGTAATTCTTATTACAACAAAATCAGGAGCTCAGGGTAAACCCGAGTTGAATGTAAACGTATCGTACGGAGTTGTTGATCTTGCTATGCGCCCTCAAATGTTCGACGGCGAAGAATTTGTGCAGCTTAAACGTGAAGCTCAAATTGGTTTTTCAGGCGACCCCAACGATGCTCAAGACATAAAAGATATCTTAACCGATCCGGTAGAGTATCAAAACTATATGGATAAAAAATTTATCGATTGGCACGATGAAATGCTGAAGCAAGGAACAACTAAAAATGTAAGCCTTACATTATCAGGCGGTACCGATAAGTTTCATTATTATATGAACGGTGATGTTTATTCTGAACAAGGAATTGTTCAACATTCATCGTACGATAGATTTTCGTTTCGTGTAAACGCCGATTATGCCGCATTCGATTTTCTTACTATAGGTGCGCGTGTGCAGGCAACAAAATCAATGTCCGACGAAACCGGTTTAACCCTGGGGCACTGGGGTGGTGCCGACTTTGGCGATTTTGTTGGAAACTCTCCTTTAGGACGTACACATAACGATGCCGGAGAACTCGTTCCTACAGTAAAAGGAGACCAGTTTCAGTATAACCCGCTGTGGCGTTATCGCGAATCGGATGTTAGCCGAAATAAATCACGTGTGTTTATTAATCCTTGGCTCGAGCTTAAAATTGTTGATGGATTAACATACCGTATGAATGCTTTTGCCGAAGAACGCCTTGAGCATTACAACGAGTTTTATTCTTCATTATACTCTATTTCAGATTTGAGTAACGATCCCGTCGACAATAAGATGACCATACGCTGGGGACAGGAAATGACATATTTGTGGGATAATATTTTAAATTACCGGAAAGTTTTTGGCGATCATGCTCTTGATGCAACACTTGTATATGGTATACAAAAATACGAGACCGATGAGTTAAATACTACCGGACAAGGTTCGCCAACCGACTTGCTTACATATTACGATATTAGTGCTGTGCCAAGTTCAGGTACTACTGTTGAACTTACTCCCGGACAATGGGGTAAAGAGTATTATGTTGGCCGCCTGGGATATACCTATGGCGAACGATATTCGGCTACGTTTACAATCCGCCGCGATGGTTCTTCAAAATTTGGTAAAGACAGCCGTTATGGTAATTTCCCATCGGCTGCATTTGCATGGAATATTCACAACGAAAATTTTATGGCAGGTGTAAATTCGTTAAGCACATTAAAATACCGTGTGAGTTATGGTGTTATGGGTAACGACAATATTCGCAACTTTGCCTATATGGCTACAACCACCAATGCAAGTTATGTGTTTAACAACACTGTGCTTACCGGTAAAACTACCGACCCTGAAAACCCCGGAAACCCATATTTGCAGTGGGAAACCAGTAAACAATTTAACACCGGGCTTGATTTTGGTTTCTTGAAAAACCGAATTACAGGTACCATCGACTATTACAATACAAACACCAGCGACTTGTTGCTTACCGAAAAATTGCCATCAACAACAGGAGCAGTTTCGGTAATTAGTAATGTAGGTAAAACCAAAAGCTGGGGTATGGATGCAAACATTCTGGCACATGTGCTTGATGGCCAGTTTAAATGGGATGTTGCTCTTAACTGGGCTTTCGATCGCAACGAAATTGTAAGTCTAAGCCGTTACAACGAAGCTGTTGACGATCCTGCAAATGGTTGGTTTATTGGCCAGGATATTGATGTTATTTATGATTATAAATTCGAGGGAATTTATCAATTGGGCGAAGAAGAACTCGCAGCTCAAATGCACCCTACAATTCGCAATTATGGCCCGGGTGATCCAAAAATTGCCGATATAAGTGGCCCCGATGGTGAAAAAGACGGTGTGATTGATTCAAACGACCGTACTTTTCTCGGAAGCCCGACTCCCGATTGGTATGGTGGTATCCGAAATACTTTTAGTTATAAAGGTTTTGAACTTACTGTTCTTTTTGAGGCTGTTATGGGAGTTGAAAAAATTAATGAATATTATGGAGGACTCGAAAGCCGCGATAACGGAATTAAAGTAGATTACTGGACTTTCGACAATCCGTCAAATGTATTTCCTCAGCCTAATAAAACAAAACAATACGATTTTGCTGATGCTGTAAGGCTAAGGGATGCTTCGTTTATCTCGTTGCGAAACATTTCGCTCGGATATTCGGTTCCTAAAAACCTTATTGCAAATACTCAAATTAAAGGTTTATCATTCTATATAAGAGGCAATAACCTTAAGTATTTTACTGATTATACCGATGCGTATTCGCCCGAAATTGATCCATGGGAATATCCTATTACTAAAACCTGGACTTTTAGTGCGAAGATTACTTTCTAATAAATTGTTAAAAAGGAATACATATGAAAAGATTTAAAATATATATAATTATTAGTTTGATTGCCTTGGTTTTTGCCGGTTGCGGCGATGCGGTTGTTGACCTCAAGCCAAGAGATCAATTTACCACCGATGTGGCCCTCTCGACATTAGATGGACTTGAAGCGGCTATTTATGGTGTGTACGAGCGTGGACGCTTTTTTATGGGAAGCAACGATGTAAGTTGTTATCAGCAATGTCAAACCGACCTGGTTATGGATGGTACAAACCTCGACGACCAGGCGCCATTTAGAGCAATAATGGCAATGGATTATCAATACAACGGAAGTTTATCTCAACTGGCCGATGTGTTTAATGCTTATTATATTGGTATAAACCGGGCAAACCTCATTATTAATGGTATCGACAATTTAGTCTTAAATCCCGATACCGAGGCTAATCGTGCCCGCCGTGATCAGGTATTGGGCGAAGCATATTTTTTCAGAGCATATTTTTATTATCAATTGGCTGTGCGCTGGGAAAATATTGTTCTTAATCTGAGTGCTACTGCCGATCCTAATGCCGAAGTTGAATTGGTTGGCAACGATGTAGTTTTTCCTCAAATATTTGCCGATCTCGACGAGGCAATTGCTTTGTTGCCCGAGACTACTTTAGGCCAAAATGGCCGTGCTTCAAAAGGTGTAGCGCATCACTTAGCAGCTAAAGCGTTTTTATATACCGAAGATTGGGAAAACGCTGCTGCTATGGCCGAAAAAGTGATAAACGATCCGGCATACGAACTGCAAACCGACTTAAAAAGCATTTTTGCAATTGATAATCAAGAAAATGCTGAAATTATTTTTTCGTGGCAATTCTCATTTAACGATAAAGCTCAACCTCAGCGATTTACTCATCAATGGTATCCTTTGTACGACCGTGTTGAGGGGCTGGCTCGTACTTTTGAGCAAGGTGGACGTGCTTGGTCACGTATTCATCCTAACGAATATTATTGGTCATTATTCGATGAAGACGATGCCCGCCTTGAAGCATGGCATATGCGTGAATGGTATTACGACGATGCCGAAGGGATTGCCGCTCGTACCGATGGTGTTTCGGTTAGTGTTGGCGATGTTGTAAATGCCGATAATGTTGGTGGTGCAAGTGGTTTGGGTATCAGAGCCGTTATTCCTACAACCGATAAATTTCGCGAAGATTCTGATATACTTGGTAAGCAACTTGGCGATGCCGAAGGATTCCGTAATATTCCGGTTTATCGCTTGTCCGAAGCGTATTTGATTGCAGCCGAAGCATACTGGCGTGCCGGTAACGAAGGGAAAGGCCTTGGTTTTATTAACCAATTGCGCATTCGTGCTCAAGTACCTGAGTTTTCATCCCTTTCGCAGGATATTATCCTCGAAGAACATGCTCGTGAATTAGGGCACGAAGGACACCGCTGGGAAATGCTCAAGCGAATGGGCTTATTGGTTGAGCGTGTAAAAGCTCATAACACATATGCAGGGCCAAATATTCAGGATTATCATACTAAGTTTCCATTGCCTAAAACTTTTGTCGATCTTACAGGAGTTCCTCAAAACGAAGGCTATACAGAATAACAGTTAGATTCAATAGAAAACCGGTGCTTACAATTTTGTTTATTCAAATTGAAAGTATCGGTTTTTTGCTTTATACATATATCGTATTAAGCAAAGATGTAGTATATTGGGGTAAAATTTTAAAAATCGTTTGACATGTTACAATCAATGAAACCGTATTACCTAAAGTCAATGTTTATTGTGTTTGCATTATTGATAATTATGATGCCGGCTTGCAAAAACGCTCAAAATTCCGATGTTAAAGAAATTGAAGTGTTTACCAAAAAATATGTAAGTTTTGAAAACAATAATGACGCTTTTCCCTTGGTTCAAAACCAACAAGCTGCAACAATAATTATCGATGCTAACGACCACAAAGGATTAATGCGTATTGTCGAGTATTTTCAGAAAGATATTCAACGCGTTGCTTCGGTTGAGCCCAAAATCATAATGAATAATATTCCTGACGATAAAAACCTTATTATTATTGGAACAATCGGGAAAAGTACGTTAATCGATCAATTGGTAGCCGAGAATAAAATCGATGTTTCGGATATCGAAGGAAATTGGGAAAACTCGCTTATTCAGGTGGTCGATAATCCTTTTGAAGGAGTTGACCGTGCACTGGTTATTGCCGGGAGCGACAAGCGGGGTACATTTTATGGTGTATTCGATGTCTCGAGGCGTATAGGTGTTTCTCCATGGTACTGGTGGGCCGATGTACCTGTCGAAAAAAACGAAAACATTTTTATAAAAAACGGACGCTACAATTTAGGTAGCCCAAAAGTAAAATACAGGGGTATTTTTCTGAACGACGAAGAACCTGCTTTAGGTCGATGGGCTGTTGAAAATTACGGAGGGTTTAATCACCAGTTTTACGAAAAAGTATTTGAATTGATGCTTCGTCTGAAAGGAAACTATATGTGGCCAGCAATGTGGTGGGCAAGTTTTAATACCGACGATCCGCTCAATCGCGAATTGGCCGACGAAATGAGTATTGTTATGGGAACATCGCATCACGAACCCATGGATAAAGCGCATGCAGAGTGGAAAGCATACGACAACAAAGGACCCTGGAATTACGAAACCAATGCCGACGAATTGAAACAATTCTGGCGCGAAGGAATTGAGCGAATTGGCGAACGCGAAGTTATTGTTAACATGGCAATGCGTGGCGATGGCGACGAAGCAATGGGCGAGGATACAAACATTGATCTGCTTGAGAAAATTGTAGCCGACCAACGTACCATTATTGAAGAAGTTACCGGAAAACCTGCTTCCGAAACACCTCAAATGTGGGCTTTGTACAAAGAAGTTCAGGATTATTTCGATCACGGAATGCGTGTGCCCGACGATGTAACTCTCCTTTTATGCGACGATAACTGGGGGAATATTCGTATGCTGCCCGATCCTGATGCTCCCGAGCGAAGTGGTGGATACGGAATTTATTACCATTTTGATTTTGTAGGTGGCCCCCGAAATTATAAATGGATTAATGTAAGCCCCGTACAGCGTGTGTGGGAGCAGATGAACCTTGCATATCAACATGGTGTGAAACAATTGTGGCTCGTGAATGTTGGCGATCTTAAACCAATGGAATTGCCTATTTCGTTTTTCCTCGATTTTGCCTGGAATCCCGAAGATATCCCTGTCGAAAAAATTGATACTTATACTCCGTTGTGGGCTGCCGAACAATTTGGTAATCAAAATGCTACCGAGGCTGCTTATATTCTCGATATGTATACAAAATACAACGGACGCCGTACTCCCGAAATGCTCGATGCTTCGACTTACAGCATTACAAATTTCAGAGAGTACGAAAACGTTACAAACGATTATGTTGTACTGGCTAAAAAAGCCGAAGATTTGTACAATCAAATGAATGACGAATATAAACCGGCATTTTATCAGTTGGCTTATCATCCAACTCAAGCGTGTGCAAATTTGTATCAAATGTATTATGCTCATGCACTGAATCAACTATATGCCTCGCAGGGGCGTGCTTCGACAAACCAAATGGCCGATCAGGTAAAACAATATTTTGATAAAGATGCCGAATTGACAGAGTATTTTCATACCGAACTAATGGATGGAAAATGGAATCACATGATGGCACAAGTACGTATTGGATACACTATCTGGCAACAACCCGAACGCAACATTATGCCCGGTGTAAGCCGCATTGAGCTCCCGAAAGAAGCAAAAATGGGTATTGCTGTTGAGCAATCGTATATTTCGTGGCCTACCGATAAACAAATCGAAGCTCAATTGCCATCTTTTGATTCGTTTAATGATCAAAAATTTTATGTCGAAGTATTTAACCGGGGTAAAAATTCGTTTAATGTTGAGCTTCAGCCTTCGGCCGATTGGGTAAACATTTCATCGAAAAAAGCAAAAATTAAATTGCAGGAACGATTCGAAGTATCAATTAACTGGAACAATGCTGTTGAGGGACTTAACGAAACCGAACTTGTTATTATTTCGGATAACGGTGAAAAAGAAAAAGTAAAAGTTTGTGCCGTAAAATACAGCGATACAATAAACGTTGCAGGATACATTGAGCGTAACGGATATGTAAGTATCGATGCGTCGAAATATACCGAAGCAGTTAATACCGATTATGCCCAATGGAAATTAATTCCCGGCATGGGGCGTACCGGATCGTCAATTACAACTTTCCCGGTTACTGTGTCGGTTGATCGTCCAGATGAAAATACTCCGATGCTTGCGTACGATTTTTATTTACTCGACAAACCTGCTGATGGAAACATTACAGTAAATGTTTATGTTGCTCCTACAATGAATTTTAAACGTAACGAAGGCTTACACTTTGCCGTATCGGTCGACGATGGAGACCCTCAGTTGGTTAATATTCACGAAAATACCGATGTGCCCGATTACAAATATCCCAATTGGTTTAATCGTGCAGTGGGCGAAAAAGTAATGATCCGATCGGCTCAGATACCTTTGGAAAATGCAGGACAACATTCGTTAAAAATATGGATGGTTGATAATGCTGTGGTGTATCAAAAAATTGTAATTGAAATCGAACCGGTTCCTGTTTCGTATCTCGGGCCGCCACAAAGTGCATATATTCAATAAACTTCATAACTATTAAGCCTGAAATTTTAACTCAATATATTAACAGACAAATAATTTATAGTTTATGCAAAAAGCAATCATGAATAATAAAATACTGCGGTTAATGACAATCGCAGTATTTTTTTCGGTAGTTTTTTCTAACTGTTCAACTACCGCTAAAAAAGAATATGTATTAAACGAAAAACACTATTTCGAAACACAGGGAGCCAATTTTATTGTATTTACAAACTGGTATGCAGGGCTTTTTGGCGACGAAAAAATGAGTGGTATCGAACTCATTCATCATGGCGAGCGAACAGCAACAAATGGCGATGTTCGGATAAGCCCAACTCCTGAGCAGTGGGATCCAATTCCAAAATTTATCGAACGTAAAGTTGATTCGGTAAATCAAACAATCGAAGCAATTCTTGAATATCCTCAATATAACTTCAAATATTCGGTAATTGCTAAGCCCAAAGGCGAGTCGATGCTGATACAGGTTCATATTGACGAGCCAATTCCGGATGTGTTGGTGGGTAAAGCAGCATTTAATATGGAATTTTTGCCTGCAGCGTATTTCGAAAAATCATTTTTAATGGATCAAAAACCCGGGGCATTTCCACTGTATCCTACCGGGCCAATGACCATTAATGATGATGGACAAACCGAAGCCTTGCCTTTTGCCGAAGGGGTTGAGTTGGTTATGGCACCCGAAGATCCTCAAAAACATGTGGCCATTGAAACATCATGGGGTAAACTTTCGGTATACGATGGGCGTAATAAAGCGCAAAATGGATGGTACGTGGTACGTACTCTTATCCCGGCGAACAAAACCGGGGTAGTAGTTGAGTGGACACTTACTGCACACACTATCGACCAATGGATACGAAAACCTAATGTTGCATATTCGCAACTGGGGTATCATCCTGCTCAAAATAAAGTTGCTGTAATTGAGCTCGATAAAAACGACAATACAAACAAATCCCTTTCGTTATTCAGAATTGAAAACGATGGGAAAACCGCTTTGGTTAAAAAAGCTCCTGTTCAATTCTGGGGCGAATATTTGCGTTACAATTATGCTACATTCGACTTTTCGGAAGTACAAACTGCCGGTGTGTATTATTTCGAACTCGATAATGAAAAAACCACAACATTCCGAATCGACCACGATGTGTATAAAAATGCATGGCAAGCTTCGCTCGATGTATATATGCCGGTGCAAATGGACCACATGTTTGTGCGCGAAGCTTATCGGGTATGGCATGGCCGTGCACACATGGACGATGCATTGCAGGCTCCTGTAAATCATGAGCATTTCGACCTTTATGCACAAGGCCCTACAACCGACACTCAATACAAACCCGGTGAACATATTCCCGGTTTAAATGTTGGTGGCTGGTTTGATGCCGGCGATTTCGATTTGCGTACTCAAACGCATTATCACACCATTACAACAATGGTTGATGCATGGGAACAATTTGCTATCGACAGAGACGAAACACTTATCGATCAAGAAACAGGATATGTCGAAATTCATCATCCCGACGGAAAACCCGATCTTTTGCAACAAATTGAACATGGTGTGCTGGCGCTGGTTGCACAGTATCGCGCTGTAGGCCATGCTATTCCGGGCATTATTATGGGCTCGTTAAAACAATATACTCACTTGGGCGATGCTGTAAATATTACCGACAATAAAATATACAATTCATCAATGGGCGAGCACCAAAGCGATGGATACAGGAGTGGTAAATTCGACGACCGTTGGGCTTTTACCAGCAAAAGTACTGCCCTTAACTATGGTTCGGCTGCCGGACTTGCTGCTGCTGCACGTGCTCTGAAAGGATATAACGATGAACTCGCAAACGAATGTGTGAATATTGCTGTTGGTGTATGGAACGAAGAACAAAATAAAGAACCCGATTTGTTTAGGGTTGGAAACACTACAGGTGGAATGCTCGAACACGAAGAACTTAAAACTGCGGTTGAATTGCTGCTTACTACAGGAAATAAAAAATACACCAAACGTATATCCGAAATTTTCGATAATTCAGGCAGAATGTTTGCTATGTACGCACCTTTGTTTATTAAAGCAAAACCTTATATGGACAGCAATTTTGATGAAAAAATACGCCAAAAAATTAGTGAATATATTGAAATGAGTAAAGCATTTACCAATGAAAATCCATTTGGTGTACCCATTACCCGTGGTGGATGGGCAGGCAATAGCCGTGTTTTGTCAAATGCTGCAAACAATTATATTTTTTATAAACACTATCCCGATTTAATCGATAAAGAGGATGTTTTTAAAGGGCTGAATTATGTGCTGGGTTGTCATCCCGGCTCAAATATTTCGTTTGTTTCGGGTGTGGGTACTGTATCCAAAAAAGTAGCTTATGGAATGAATCGTGCCGATTATTCGTTTATAGCCGGGGGAGTGGTGCCGGGGGTTATTGTTATGCCTCCCGATTTTCCCGAAAACAAAGAAAACTGGCCGTTTTTATGGGGCGAAAACGAATACGTTATTCCTGTTCCTATGATGTATATGTATTTGGTACATGCAGTAAACGATATTCTTTCGGAAGATGTTTAATTGTAAAATATATTGTCCGGTAAAAATAAATAAAATTGGGCTAAAGCCCCATGTTTTATGGGGATTTCAATAACCCCGGGGTAACTGATGTATAACTACGAATCTGGGCTTTAGCCCAATTTGACAGTCAGTGATTTATGCTCGATTTTCAAATCATTTTAATGCTTTTTGTCGTTTACCGGACAAAAATGATTGTAAAAACTGATAACGGGACGAAACACAAATACTCATTGTGTTTTATCCCGTTTTTTATAGTATTGCAAGCAATTTCGGGATTGCACGAAAAAATATTTACTGAAACCATTGAGCAATTGCTGAGAGCAAAAAACACACAATCAGCAGCTTATGAAAAAATCTGACCAAAAATGTAATAAATTTGTATTTTTGACACTACAATTTCTTATTTTTAGCAAGCGTTATGTTTGTGTGCTTAAATTATTTCTTTTTCAACTAATCAAAAAACAGAAAAATGATATTCACTTATAAAGTAAAATCCACCGAGGTATTAGAACAAGAAAAACAACAACTTTGGAACGATTATCAAACGTATCTGAAGGTAGAAAATTCCGACGAGATTAAACAATATCTTACTTTAAAAGAAAAAGTTGAGGCAGTATCGTTTTTGAAAAATAAAAAAGAAATTGAAAGCCTTAAATTTAAAGGATCGCCCGAATATCATTTGTTGAAAAAATTTCAAAAAATCGAAAAAAATAAAAAAATTGTTCGTTATCTCGATTTAAAAGATTCTGCGGAGCTCGAACGTTTTAAAAATATTGAAGCAGGTGATATGCTTAAAAAAATTAACGAGCTTAAAAGCTATGTTAAAAACAACTTTAAAGCCGATGCTAAAGCCTTTAAAAAAGAAGCGAAAGTTAAAAAAGACGAAAATTTAGTATGGGAAGAGACTCCGGCATATAAGAAAAAAGACGAATACGAGAACCTTATTATTTCACCCGATTATCGTTTTTATACTTCATTTAAAAAATCGTCCGAATATAAAAATTTTACTAAGGTCGAAGGTTCAAACCTTTTAAATCAATACGAGGATATGAAAGCCGAAATTGAATCAGAAGCTTTTATTGAACGTAAGGCCTACCTCGAAGACGAAAACCGATACGAAAAAACCGACGATTATAAAATGTTGGTAAGTTTTAATGAGCTGGATAAAAATCCCGATATCCAGTTGTATATGAAATACAACGATATTGACGCTTTTCAGTTTTTCAGAGAGTGGGATTTGTCGTTCGACGAAAATTTTTCGAAACTCGATTCAAAACGATGGGCCTTTGTTACTCCTATTGCTCAAAAAGGGCCCGGTAAAAATTTCAGCATTAAAGGGCAACTGCATTATTATAACGATGCCGATAATTTTAATACCGAAAACAATATTCTTACTCTCGAAACCAAAAAAGAACAAATTGAAGGTATAGCCTGGGATCAGCAGTTTGGCTTTATTCCAAAAACTTTTCAATACGTATCGGGGGTTATGCATACAGCAGGCTTGTTTGAGCAACAATACGGATATTTCGAAATGAAATTCAAAGCTTCAAAAGTAAAAGGAGTTGTTTCATCGGTGTCTTTATTCGATCCGGCCGAAGAACTCGCATTAAGAGCCTTTTCGAGCGACGGGGGAAAACTGAGTGCCGGCGTAATTACAACCGACCGCGATAGCAAAAATTACAGCAAAATTAAATTGAAAAAAGTACCTAAAGGATACGTGATTGTGTCGCTTGAGTGGTCGCCCGAAAAAATTGAGTGGCGGGTTAACGATAAACACATGGGTACAATGACCGAAAATGTACCTCATATTCCAATGGCTTTGCGAATCGAAACCGAAGTGCTTAAAGATACTACCGACCTGCCTCATCGTATCGACATTGATTGGATAAAATGCTATAAGCGTAAGTAAAACCCGTACTCATTCATAAAATTGAGTCTTGCCATCCATTTGTAGCAAAATGTTAGTAAATTTATGTGCAAATTGATAAAATTGCTGCTATGGAAAAGTTGAATAAGAAATTTTATGAACAGGAGCTTAAGCGCTTATATATCGAACTTATAAAACTTCAAACTACAATTAAAAAGAAAGGCCTTAGGGTTGTTGTTTTGTTCGAAGGCCGCGATGCTGCCGGTAAAGGCGGGGTAGTAAAACGAATAGCCGAAGCACTAAATCCCCGTATTTGTAAAGTAGTAGCATTGGGTGTACCAACCGAACGCGAAAAAACGCAGTGGTATTTTCAGCGCTATGTGCAGCATCTGCCTGCAGCCGGCGAAATTGTTCTTTTCGACCGCAGTTGGTATAACCGGGCCGGAGTTGAGCGCGTTATGGGTTTTTGTACCGACGATCAGTATTGGGAATTCCTCCGTTCGTGCCCTAATTTTGAACGTATGCTCATCCGATCGGGGACAATTCTTATTAAATATTGGTTCTCGGTGAGTGAGCAAGAGCAAGAACAACGCTTTCAGGACAGAATTAATGACCCGACAAAACGTTGGAAGTTTAGCGATATGGATGTTGTTTCGAGAATGAAATGGATTGAATACTCACGGGCTAAAGACGAAATGTTTGGTTATACCGATACAAAACAATCGCCTTGGTTTGTGGTCGAAAGCGACGATAAAAAACGCGCACGTCTTAATTGTATCAGCCACTTACTTACACAAATTCCTTACGACGACGAAGTACCTAAAAAAATTGAACTCGAGCCCCGGCCTCAGGCAACAGGATATATCAGAACTCCTATTGACGAACAAACTTTTGTGCCCGATTTGTACGCAAATGCATAGCATGCGAGTGTAAATAGTATGTAATTTTTTGCCAATTTTTGTATAATAGTTTGATAAAATGAAACGAGCATAATTCGGACGCTAATCTCAACCGAGGGTGAATATATGCGAGTTTCCCCGAAAAATCGGGGCAAGCTATGAGTTGCTTAAGGCAAATAGAAAATATAAACGAATGAAAAAACTTGTAGTATTATCGGGAGCCGGAATGAGCCAGGAAAGCGGAATACGCACATTTCGCGATATGGGAGGATTGTGGGAAGAATACGATATAAACGAAGTAGCAACTCCCCAAGCATGGGCGAGCAATCCTGAGCTGGTAATGCGTTTTTACAACGATCGGCGAAAACAATTGCTTACCTGTAAACCAAATACCGGCCATACAGCTTTAGCTGCACTCGAAAAACATTTTGATGTTCATATAATCACCCAAAATGTTGACGATTTGCACGAGCGTGCAGGCAGCTCAAAAGTTTTGCATTTGCATGGCGAACTGAAAAAAGCTCGCAGCTCTGCCGATCCATCGTTGGTATACGATATTGATGGATGGGAACTCAAATTTGGCGATTTGTGCGAGAAAGGAAGCCAGCTAAGGCCTCATATTGTGTGGTTTGGAGAGGCTGTTCCTGCTATTAACGATGCAATTCCTGTTGTTGAAGATGCCGATATTTTTGTGGTAATAGGCACATCTCTTAATGTATATCCGGCTGCAGGTTTACTGAATTATGTGCGTAACGGGGTGCCAATATTTTTAATCGACCCCAACCCGGTAACTGTTTATAAAAATGTTACTTATATTGCCGAAAAAGCCGGTGCCGGTATGCAAAAACTTGTTTCGATGCTCGAAAAATATCGTTAATTTATAAACGTATTATTGCTGTTTATGCAGTAAGTGTATTGAAAATTAGCTTGTTGTATGGCAAAAGCCGCACATGCTACTATTTTGTTAATTGGCTATCGAAATATGATATTTATAATAAAGTGATGTCTGTTTTTTATTACATTGTCATTAAATAAATATAACGAATGCAAATACGATCATTGTTTATAATTTTATTCTTTTTGCTTGTTACTCACAACATCAGTGCACAGCAATTTTATGGAGGATTGATGGGTGGGTTTAACTCAACTCAGGTTGAGGGCGATACCGGAAGCGGATACAATAAATTGGGTTTGGCTGCCGGTATGTGGATGCAAAACGATTTTGCCAATATGGCTTTTTGGGGTATGGAGATTAAATATACTCAAAAGGGTAGTCGCATCAAGGGAAATCATTTACTGGGAATCGAAAAATTTGTGGGTAGGTTAAACTATGTCGAACTCCCCGTTTTTGTTGGGCTTAGCTATCAATATTTATCGGCATATGCCGGAGTATCGTATGCTCACATTGTAAATCAAAACAATACCGATGCTTTAGGCATGAAAGTGAACTACCCGAGCATTACAAACTGGGAAACTGCCGGACTAGCAGGGCTAAAAATCAATTTTGATAAACTGGTACGAAAGCACTGGGCTAAAAAATTTGTTTTCGATGCTCGAATTCAGTATTCGCTTTTATCGATTGATAAGCAACACGATTTTTTCTGGGATCGATACTCAACCGGACAATTCAATAATGTAATATCGTTTATGTTACATTATAAAATTTAGTTTGGGGGTAACAATGAAAACAAACCAGGCAAATTATTAAAAAGTAAAAACATTATACTATGTCAAAAAAGAAGAAAAAAAAGAATCCAAATAAAAGCTTTAATAAAAAAGAAATTAAAAAAGCATTGCTCGAAATATTTTACGAAAGCACCGATAAGTTATTTAACCTTAAGCAACTCAGCAGCATTTTAAATCTTAAAGATCAGACCTCGCGTGAGTTGTGCAGTGTAGCTCTCGAAGAGCTATGCGACACAGGATACCTTGCCCGTAAAGAACGAAATAAATACCAACTGGCATTAAAAACCGGCTATGTTGTCGGAGAGCTCGAAATGACTCAGAAAGGGTATGCCTTTGTTATTACCGATGAGCTCGACGATGATGTGTTTATTGCCGGCCCCAACATTAATCGTGCACTAAATGGCGATAAAGTTAGGGTATATTTGCTGGCTAAGCGCAAGCGTAAACAACCCGAGGGTGAAGTGGTAGAGATAATTGAGCGTGCAAAAAATAATATTGTTGGAATTATATCGATGTCGAAAAACTTTGCATTTTTAGTGCCGGCAGGTCGTAATAATTTCGATATTTTTATTCCCAAAGAAAAACTTAAAGGAGCAAAGCAGGGAGAAAAAGCAGTTGCCAAAATTACCGATTGGCCGCCGCATGCCAAAAATCCTTTTGGCGAAATAATCGATGTGCTGGGGATGCCCGGCGAAAACGATACCGAAATGCACGCTATTTTGGCCGAGTTCGACCTTCCGTACAAGTTCCCCGTTAAGGTTGAAAAAGCTGCCGAAAAATTGCCCATCGAAATTACCGATGAAGAAATTTCGAAACGACGAGATTTCAGGCAAGTGCCTACTCTGACTATTGACCCTGCCGATGCTAAAGATTTTGACGATGCATTGTCAATTGAAAAACTCCCGGGCGGAAATTGGGAAGTAGGAATACACATTGCCGATGTGAGCCACTACGTGCAACCGGGAACCCTTATCGACAACGAAGCCGAAGAACGTGCTACGTCGGTTTATCTGGTTGACAGAGTTGTGCCCATGTTACCCGAAAAACTCTCGAACAATGTTTGTTCGTTACGCCCCAACGAACAAAAACTGTGTTTCTCGGCTGTGTTTGAGCTCGACCAACATGCGAACATTAAAACCGAATGGTTTGGCCGCACTGTAATAAATTCCGATCGCAGATTCGATTATGCCGAAGCTCAAAATATTATTGAAACCCAACAAGGCGATATGAAAGAGGAAGTTCTGAAACTTAACGAACTGGCTCAAAAACTCAAAAGCAAACGTTTTGACGATGGTGCTATTGCTTTTGACAGGGTGGAAGTAAAATTCGAACTCGACGAAAAAGGAAAGCCTCTGGGGGTATATTTTAAAGAAGCTAAAGCAGCAAACCATCTGGTTGAAGAGTTTATGTTGCTGGCCAATAAGCGGGTGGCCAATTTTATTGGAAATAAGGCGAACAAGGCAAAAGCTAAAACGTTTATTTATCGTATTCACGATAAGCCCGATCCCGATAAACTCGACTCGTTTAACAATTTTATCAATAAATTTGGGTACGGAATTGATATGAACCCTAAAGGCCATCTTTCAAAATCGATTAACAATTTGTTGAATAATGTAAAAGGCCGAAGCGAAGAAAATGTAATTTCAACGCTGGCAATACGCGCTATGGCTAAAGCTGTGTATTCAACCCGCAATATAGGCCACTACGGACTATCGTTCGATTATTATACGCACTTTACTTCGCCAATTCGGCGTTACCCCGATTTGATGGTGCACCGTTTGCTTGCACGCTACCTCGATGGAGGCCGCTCGGCCAAAGCCGATGAGTATGAAGAAAAATGCCGCCACTCATCAAATATGGAACAGAGGGCAGTAAATGCCGAACGCTCGTCGATAAAATATAAGCAGGTAGAATTTATGCAAGATAAAGTAGGGCAGGTGTTTGACGGGGTTATCTCGGGAGTAACCGATTTTGGTATTTTTGTCGAACTTGTCGAAAACAAATGCGAAGGCCTGGTTTCAATTCGTGATCTAACCGACGATTTTTACTTCTTTGATGAGAAAAATTACTGCATTACGGGCATGCACTCAAACAAAACTTACCAGCTTGGAGCAGCAGTAAGGGTTGAAGTGGTTCGTACCAATTTAGAGAAAAAACAAATGGATTTTAAGCTGATTGAAGAGTAATTAATCCTCGAATAGTCACGGATGCAATGTGGGGGAGTAATATACCCTGTTTCATTTTGTAAATATTCCAATTTTTGTTTCCTCTGATAAACAATATTTTGTAATATTGTTCATGTAAGAAACAATATTATGGATTTTCTTTTTGAACGATAGAGACTAAATTTGAGGAATACGCCTGCAGGTTTTATTCTGAGCTAGATTGATAAAAGTTTAGACTTATAGGTACAAAAAGAGCAAATAAGTAGGGAAAACCATACTGATGTTGCAAAAAAAATAGGAGACAAATTTAAATGGAATCGCAAACAAATCGCAAAAGATCGCTATTATTAGCAATCCCTTTACTTATTGGCTTGATATTGATTGCTTTAGGAGTTCATTTCGGTAAAAAAAGTGCTGATTTTATCGAAAGCAGTAGTACTACAATTGGCGAAATAAGCGACTACAGAGAAAAAACATCCTATGAAAAAAACGATGATGGTTTTGAAGAAGAAAGGACATTGTATCAGTCCACTATCTCTTATATTGTAAATGGTCAGAAGTACAATTATTATTCATCGGTAAGTTCGAGTTCTGTTCCGAAAATTGGCAAGAAGAAAAAAATTCACTATTTGACTGACGATCCATCTGAAGCGAAATTGAGTTCTGAATTATACCTTTTGCCATTTATTTTTCTTTTTTTAGGCACAGTAATTTTTGGAGTGAATATTCTTATTATTATCAAACAGATAAGACGTAAATCAAGCTAATAACTTTTAATCTACCCGTTGCTACCCCTCGTTTGAGCGTAGCGGTAACGAGGGGTTCTGCAATAGTCGTCTGTGACGACACCCTAATCACGTAAAGCGTGAATCGTACACGAGCTAAGCTAAAACAAGGGTTCCTAGATCAC
>CAZARW010000053.1:0-20074 GCA_964487645.1 uncultured Prolixibacteraceae bacterium | reverse complement strand
CTCAACAAACGAATAACTGGCAGGAGGTAAATACTGCCCGCGTGTATTTCCATGATATTGTATCGAATCGATCAACGACTGTGGGTGTTCAACCCGAAGCCCTACGGCAAAATTTTTGGCTTCGACAAGAATTTTCTGAGCATTTAATAAACGATAAATATCGCGTGCCGAATGCCCCGTGGCCAATACTACAGCCTTACCCTCAAAAGTTTGTCCTGTGTGAGTTTTAACTCCTGTAAGAATTGCATTTTTAACAATAAAACCATTCACTCGTTGCGAAAAATGAATTTCGCCTCCCGAATCGAGAATAGTTTTACGCATATTTTTTATTACCCCCGGCAACACATTTGTTCCTATATGTGGATGTGCATCAATAAGTATATCGGGTTGAGCACCATGGTAACGAAACACTTCGAGTACTTTTCGTACATTGCCTCGTTTTTTTGAACGGGTATAAAGTTTTCCGTCGGAGAAAGTACCGGCACCGCCCTCACCAAAACCATAGTTCGAATCGGGATCGACACCCAAATTCCGATGAATGGCTGCAATATCGATTTTACGCGACGAAACATCCTTGCCGCGCTCAACAATTACCGGTTTTACATTAAGTTCGATAAGCCTGAGCGCTGCAAAAAGCCCGGCGGGGCCTGCTCCAACAATAACAACTTCGGGTTGCAAAGCAACATTCTGATACGCAAAACTCAACGATTCATCGGCCGGAGTTTCGTTCCCAAAATAAACATTAACTGATAGGTTAATTTTTATATCTGGCTTACGTGCATCAACCGAGCGCCGAACAATAAGTACATGCGATATTTCGTCAGGCGAAACATGCATCTTTTTTGCAAGATACATTTTTAGCTTGTCGGTGTTTGCAGCTGTTTGTGGTGATACACTTACTGCAAAATTTTTATAATTTGACTCAGGCTCCATGGTAAAATATTTAATTATCCGTCTGGTTTTCTAACATATTTTTTCATTGTTGTCCGGTTAAAATTCAAGATTGCTTCGCTACGCTCGCAGGGTCGCGGATTTCATGGTATTCTGGAGTTGGAGCTTCCTTAGAAAGTCCGTACAAATAGTTTTTACTTAACCGTACAACAATGATATTTTTTAAAAAATCCTTTATACCCGAATCGTTATATTTTAGATATAAATCAACAAAAAATCCCTGTAAAACACACTATATCAAAAAGACCAAACATCAGGTAAAAGCATTAGGGTTTTCAATAGTTTAACGATGTAGAAATTTAAGCAGAAAAATTAAAAAATATCGCTAAAAAAATTATTCAAAATGTACACTGAGAGTAAATACATGTGCCCGCAAGCGTTTAAATGCCAGATTGTAATACTGCAATTGTGGCGGTTCGGGTGGTGCCGAAAGGGCATTGTGTAATCCGAAACTGTATTTCAGTTCGGTCGATAAGCGAAAAAACTGCATATACGTATCCCAGCCCATACCTACTTCGGCAAAGGCTCCAACGCGTTTAATACCGAGCATTCTTTCGGTTGCCGATTTCGACAAATCGACCCGCATAGCTACACCACCAATTACATATGGACGCTGGTTTATTATACGTTTCGATTTGTATTTTATCAAAAACGGGAAATCGATATATGTTGATCGCAAGGCATAAGTATCATCGTTCGAAGGGTTTGTAAAGTCGTGTATCGGAACATTAAAAACCATGCTTCGATTACCAAACGACAAACCGGGCAAAAACCGCAGATCGAGATTTTCGGTTAAACGTAAATTGGTTACCATTGCAACGGTTAAACCAGGTATTAATGTAGCAATATCGGCGCGTACCATGCGCCCTACCGAATCAATCTCATGCAAATATTTTTCGTCGAGTGATGCAACCATTGCCGGGTCAAATTTTGGATTCTCATCGAGTGTATGATAATGCGAAAAGCCCATATCGAGAGTATTTACACCCAGAGTAAAACCAAAATGAAACTTACGGTCGTCGTATGTGGTAAGATTTGGAATTCCCCACATCTGAGCCTTAGCAACACAATAGGTTGTTAATAAAATAGCTATCAGAAATATTCGTTTCACTCGTTTGTTCCTTATGATGTACACTTTTATGCTAAAACACGAAATAAATAAAAATATTGCACTCCTTAAACTTTAAATCCGCTATAAATTGTAGCAATGCCAAAACTTAATGATTTAGCCATGCACTTTTTATAACCGGCATGCTGCATTATCTTAAGAAAATCGTTACCCGAGGGAAACTCTTGAATCGATTCGGGTAAATATGTATAGGCTTGACGGTCTTTCGAAATAATTTTCCCAATCAAAGGCAATACAGTAAACGAATAAAATGCATACAATTGTTTAATCGGGAAGCCCTGTGGTTGCGAAAACTCTAAAATAAAAACAGGTCTTTGCGGCTTCAGCACGCGGTAAATTTCAGTAAGCCCTTTTTCAAGGTTTTCGAAATTGCGTACGCCAAAGGCAACAGTTACCGCATCGTATGTATTTGCCGAAGCATCAATTTTCTCGGCATCGCCACACGAAAATGAAATGTGCTTACTCAAATTCTTTTTTTTAACTTTGATTTTACCTACTTCGATCATGTTTTCCGAAAGATCGACGGCATCAATATGAGGAATTTTTTTACGTGCAGCCATAATTGCAAGATCACCGGTTCCGGTGGCTAAATCGAGAACTTTTTGCGAGCGGTTTTTTATTAACAGCCTTATCAGGCGTTTACGCCACAACACATCAATACCAAAGGATAAAAAGTGGTTTAAAAAATCATAACGAAGGGCAATGTTATTGAACATTGCCCGTATTTCGGATTTTTTGCTTGTATTTGTATTGTATGGATGCACCAAAAAGGATTGTTTTTAGATCGATCCGGTCATTTTATCAATGTATCCATACGATTCATCGTCTATACGAATTTCGCCTTTTGTAACATGCCCCAAAGTAAAAAACGGAATTTTTTTGTCAAACAGAAAATCTACAAAATCGTCTTCGCTGTCTTCGTCAACAGTTACAACAACCCGCCCCATTGCTTCGCCAAATAAAAAGGCATCGAGGCGCGTTTCGGCAGCGGCTGTAATATCAAATCCCAAGCCGGTTGACCAACCCGAACGCAGAAGTGAGAAAAACAATCCTCCTTTTGCAACAGGCGCAGCGCTCAATACAAGATTATTATCGATTAACGATTTTAAAGCATCGAGCAACGTCACTTCAAAATTCAAATCAAATTCAGGCAATGGTGAATTTTTTACACCGTGATAATATTCCAGATAATCGGATGTTGAAATACAATCGCTTGTACGACCTATTAAAAAGATATTGTTTCCTTTTTTTCTGAACGAAGGAGTAACCCTTTTCAGGATGCTTTTGCTGTCGGTAGCCATTTCGCCAAGCAGAGTAACAATAAGTGTAGGAGTATGCTGCCCCTGGTCGCCAAAATAGTCAAAACGAATTTTGCGGTCCGAAACTTTTAAATTATATACCTGACACGCATTTTCGAGGCCAGTTTTAACACCTTCGGCAATGTAACTGCCATTGGCATCGTTTACATTGATATGATACAACATAGCTGTAATAGCAACAGGTTTTGCCCCATAACAGACCATTTTGCGTGCAGCACGCGATACAAGAATCTCGGCAGCTTTTTGCGGATCGAGCTCAAGGTGATGATGAATTGCATGGGTTGTCATCGAAAGCAATTTATCGCCACTGCTCAGTTCAAATATTCCGGTTTCGTTTATGCTGTCGTCATTCAAAACTGTTGCATCCGAACTTCCTTCGGTAAAATCGTTGAAATAGTTCAATGGCGATAAATTCGGATTCACCATCAAATTCATTATTACATCGTTCATATCGTCAGGCACAGGTATTTGATTTATGTCAAATACTTTCTCTTTTTTATTGGCCATTTTGTATCGTTTTTAAAAATTCAGAACAAATTTAATGAAAGCATCGTATTTTAGCTTCCCTTTTACAAGATTATTTATATTCACATCTGTTACAAGCAATCATATTAAGCCATAAAACCCTGTTTTTTGAGCACTTTGAGCAGTTGTTCACTAAAGTGTTCATTATCGGTTTTAGTGTATCGTACATCGGTAAAAACCTGCGCTAAGGTATCCTTGTTGTTTTCGGCAACAAATTTTTGATTTTCGGGTAACATTTCCTTTTCGCGATACAAATCAACAATAGCCTGATCGGTATAATCGGTATATTTTTGCTGATGCAGCACTGCCTCAAGAGGCAATCGTTCAACCTGTACCGGATCTTCGTCGGGCCATCCCATAGTAAGCGTTGTTACCGGAATTACACCTTTAGGCAAATCGAGCACATCAATAATGGTATCGGCATTATATGTAGTAGTACCCAGATAGCAAATACCAAGGCCTTGATACTCGGCAGCAATGGCTACATTTTGAGCAACCAGTAAGGCATCGATTGCTGCGGTAATAAACGATATAAAATTATCGTATCCGGGTTTTGCTTTACCGAGAGTGCACCATTTATTAAAGCGGTTAAAATCGGCACAAAAAGTAAGCACATTGGGAGCTGTTAAAACCATTGGCTGGTTAAAATGAGCGGGTGCAAGTTGCTTTTTAATTTCGGCAGTAGTTGAATTGATAATTGAATACACCTGCATATTCCCGGTAGTTGATGCCCTGCAACCGGCTTCAATAATTTTCGACAAAAGTTCATTATCGATAGCTTTATTTTTATACTTTCTGATAGTACGGTGATCGAGTAAAGTTTTCATACGATAATATTTAATTTTTTGAGCCCGTATGGTCCCGACAGAAATCGAGATCGCATGATGCAAATTATCAGTAATTTAAATGAGAATAATGTACATGCTCGTTTCATAATTGCTGGAATATAAAAATTCAATAGTGTTGGGTAAAAATAAATAAAATTGGGCTAAAGACTCTTGTTTTATAGTGCTTTCAATAGCCCGGGCTTAATTCCAATCTGACAATCAGTGTCTTATGCTGAATATACAAATCATTTACATATTTTCTATCATTTCGCGAACAACAGTGATAAAAATTGTGAATTCTCAATATACGATGAGAATGAATTACAAAAATAAAATAAAAAAGGGAGACCGCATGGCCTCCCTTTTTTAATCAATCAATTCGGTATTACCTCTTAATAATCCGCTGAGTTTTGGCGATACCATCTTCAGTGTGCAATGAGATGAAATAAACGCCGCTACGCAATTCACTTGTTTCAATAGTGTTATCAGGAGTGATAACTTCTTTCACAAGTTGTCCTGCTATATTTGTTATTACAGCTTTAGTAATATCCAATTGGTTCGAAGCATTGATGCTTATGAAATTCTCGAATGGGTTCGGATAAATTTCAATAGCCATTTTAAGAGCTTCGAGATCGTTTACAGCTACTATGTCTGATTCCATACGAGGAGTAAGTTTAAACTCATCGTAAGTATAGTTCACAACACCTGTAATATTGTAACGTTGGTTTTCGTCAGGTGTGAATTCGAACAATTGCTCGTCGATTTTCACTTGAGTACCTGCGTCTGATTCTGTCATCCACTCACCGTGTTCGTCGGGCAGAGCTGTTGTTTTGAGCATTGCGATAGTTACAAGAACACCTTCGTAGTCCTCGCCCATATCGTCAGCTTCATCAAGTACAATAGGCTCAATGTCGTCACGGGCAGCTTCGCTGCTTGAGATGAATTCAAGTTTAATGATGTCTTCAATTTCAGTTAATCCGTAGTATTCAACTACAGTACCTGTAATGCGTACACCATTACCTAAACCAACTTGTTCTGCGATTTCGGGGCTGAATACCCATACACCGCTATACTTCGCTTTGTCGTCCTGAATAAAGAATCCGTTGCTGTTTACTCCGGTTACAACACCGGTAGTAGTTACAACCTGATCTTCGAGAGGTGATGAAGCACCTGTACCTTGAATTTCAGCAATTGTTACAACAGGAATCTCTTCAACAGTCACCATATCGAACGATACTCCGAAATTGTTAGCTCTGTCGAATGCAACGGCAACATATTCGCCACCTTCTAATCCGTATGTACTAACAGTTACGTTGTTATCGGCAGTTACTGATACAGGGCCAGTTGCTTTTCCGGCTGCAATAGCAGCGTTGATTGAAGCAAGGTCGGTATCAATACCAGACTGAACAAAGTACATTACACCATCTTCGCTGCTGCTCATTACTGCTTCGCCTGTTACATTGTTAACAGTTCCGGGCACTAATGTTGCAATAGGATCGGTGAAGTCACCGGTAGTAAAGTTCCAGGTATTCGCGTCGATAATTCCGGCAAATTTATTTCCGGCTTCATCTTCGATAGCTCCAGGAGCAATAATTACCGAGTAAGTAGTAAATTCTTCGAGTCCGTCAACAGGTATAGTTAATGTCGACATATCTTCACTAACCATAGTCTCGTCGATATAGAAACGGAAGTAATCTTGAGTGCTACCATCTTGCTTAGCTACGGTTATGTAGTTCAGGTTGTTGGTACCAGGAATGATTCTTTCAGTACAGAATTCAAGAACTAACTCAGTTTCAACAGGTACATTTGTTGTTCCGTCTGTTGGGCTGATAATAGTCCAGCAATCGTCATCATTAAATGCATTGTCTACTATTGAGATTGGCCAATCTTCTTGTCCGGCTCCTTCGTAAACACGTCCTAAAATTGTTGCATTTTCATCGATAAACGATGCAGAGTCAACAAGAACGTAGAATTCACCGTAATACAGATCATTTGTTACATACGTGTATGTAATTCCATCTTCTGTATCAAGATCAGTTACATCCAGATCAAATACTAATGTATCTTCAACTGCATCGTAAACATGCAACTTACCATCTTCTTGTGCTTCAACTTCGCTGTCGAAAATCATCATCAACTCAAGATCTTTATAATCTGAAGCATCCGATGGATAGTACTCAGCTATTGGAGCAGCAATGTCAGCTACCTGGAATCCAATGCCTGGATCAGCTTCAACGCTGTTAGGATCACATATTTCATTGGTATCAATGAATGAACCATCAGCAAACATAATCTGATACTCAACATCACTTTCGAGGCCGCTTACAGGTGCGCTGTAAGTTACGCTGTCAGTCGATACTAAAGTAAGAACGATATCTTCAGTTCCGCCTACAAGTGTTACTTCACCTTCAAGTGTAAGAACATTAACAGGCTCGCTGAATTCGATTACCAATACTGTATCAGGAGTTTCTGCTACGAGAGGACTCACTACAGTTGGTATTGGGATTTCGTTTTCACCGGTTGTAAATGTCCAGCTAAATTCAGGACTTGCAAGAGGTGATACAGGATCGCCGTCGATGAATAAACCTTCGCTTAATGTGATGAAAATCTCAGTAAGGTCAGGTAATCCTTCTACATCAACAGTAACAGTGTCACCATTAAGAGTAAGGTCATCCTGTGTAAACTCAGCATAAACTGTTGTATCTGCAACCGAAGCTACTGTTACTGTACCCATATTAGGAACAATACCGTAAGTTTCGTCGTAGATCATAGTTAAAGTAAATGTTCCAGGTGCGCATTCTTGTCCGGCTGCAGGTGTTGTTGCAACAGGTGCAGGAGGTGTGTTGTCACCGGTATGGAATTGCCATATAGTGTCGCCACCAAATGCTGGCACAGGATTAGGAACAGTTGCAGAGTCGCCAAAGGCTCCTGCTTCTACTTCTACAGTATACAGAGTCTCGTCAGATAACAACATGGTATCGAGTACGATATTCAGCATGTTACCTTGACACATTGAATCAACTACAGTGATAAAGAGAGTATCCGCTTCGTCGTTGTCAGGTATGAGTTTAACATACTTGTCGGTTCCCGGGATTGCTCCAACACCTTCGTCGAATGTCACCTGGAGAACACCTGCTTCTGCTTTAGTCAGATTTTCGGCTTCTTCTCCGTCAGTGATAATGTTAGGACTTATGATTTCGTAAGGAGTATTCCAGATGAATACTTCGTCACTTGCAGTTTGGAATCTCCAACGGAATCCGTTAGCGATACCAGGCCACCATGTGTTACTTCCTTCAATTCCGCTCATTATAGCACCCGGTTCAACAGTGATGTAATATACGCTGTCTCCGTTGATTCCGTCTTTAAGTACTACATCGCTTATAGTTACTACGTTTTCGTTAATAGTAACCGAAGGATCAGTAACTGGCAATTCTAACCACATTTTATCATCCCATGTAAAGGTCTCAGGATTGTAGAAATATTCGTAGAAACGAATCTCACGAGTCTCGTCACCTTTAAGGAGAGGTATTGGGTTACCTTCGCCATCTTCAAATGTCATAGTAAATGTTCCAACTACGCGTGCAAAGTCGACATCAGGTGATGTTAATTCTACATATACGTCAGGTGCATTTACTCCGTCGTATTCAGGTGTAGTCGATACAAGTACAGGTTCTTTGTCATCGGTAATAGTAAAGTACCATTCAAAGTCTTTAACCTGGTTCAATGCATCGTTCTCACTTTGCGACCATACATTTGAACTTGACATAAGAGCGTCAGCATAATCGTATACATGATCACCATTTACGCGTACATAATAGATACCTTTTTTCTCAAATTCGGTATCAGGATTCACTGTAATTACGTTTGTGGTAAATCCGTTAATCTGATCACTACCTGAGATAGTGTACTTATCGGTATCGGCCCATGAAATAAATTCAACAGCGTTACCAAAGTCACCTTCTTCGCCAGGAGCAGGAATCGGATCGTCACCGGTGTTGTAATAAATTACAAGACCTGCGTAATCTACATCATTATCTACTCTGATATTCTCATCAAAAGTAAGAACAAGGTCTGAGTATCTCGAAGTGTATTCATAACCCGGCTCAGGATACAATCCTGTAAGTTCGCCATCACGGTCTGACAATAACTCAGGAGGAGTACCATCAGATGTGCGGAACCACCAGTCGGCTGATAACATTTCACCATCTTCACCCAAACGTGCTCCGAATCCTTCGAACGGATTAGGTCCGCATGAAGTAGTATCGGTTACATATCCATCAGGCATTACTACATAATAAGTAGTAAAGTCGTCTAATTCGTCGTGAGCTGTGAAAGGCAATCTCAAGAGAGTACCTTTGTGTGTACCTGAAGTATCAATCTTAGCATCGTTAATCGAAATTCTTTCGAATATCTGACCATTTTCACGACGGATCTCTGCAGTACCGGCACCTTTCATAATTACTTCATCAAAGTAAATAATAAGCTCATTTGAAGTTGAAGCCAGATTCACATCTTGATGTTCAGGAACTTTCAGTGTATCAATAGGTGCTTCATTATCGTATGCACGGAATATACAGCTGTCACCTTCGAACAATGTTCCTGTAGGATCTTGCTCAAGATATTCTTTTACTGTCCATGCATTGAACACAATAATATACAGGCTGTCGCCATGGAGTGGTTCAGCAGGAGTGAAAGTAATATCCTTTTTATTTGAAGCAATATCAATTGAGCTTACTTCAATAGGATCTCCAACACGAGTACTATCAGCTGCACTCAACTGGAAGAATTCGATATATTTACCGTCACCGGTATCTTCAATATCTTGTTCTCCAAGAATCAGGTTATCAAATGTATGCGATTCGTGCTCGAGCCATACAATATCGTACGACGATTTAACTACAGGCTTATCAAAGCTTAATGTAATTGGAGCCGCACCATCAACACAATTTGTTTCGCAAGTGCTGAAAGTAAGAGCAGGAGGCATATCGTCACGAGTATTGATCGTTACCACTTCGGTATCTTCATCAATAATGTTACGAGTTTCACACTCTTCTTCCCAGTCCGAAATAATTCCGTCATTAATCGACACTGTGTAACCTTCTTTGAGGCTCAACAATGATCCGAAGTATTCGAAATCACTATGTGGAGCAGCAGCAGTCAATTCTGTACGAGTATTATCCATCAGTGCATCAACAAGCATTTCGTATACTGTGTCTTTAAACTTAATGATAATGTAATTAGAACCAACTTCGGCTATTTCAAGATCGGTTGGAGTTTGAGCAGTCGATAACTGATATTTCATCTCAGTACCGTCGGCACGGGTTACTTTCAATGCTTTGAATACTTCTTTTGCACTCAATTCATTGTCGGTAGCTGTACTGGTTTCTAATCCTGTGTAGTTTGCTAAAGCAACCCAGTTAGGAGCAGATGCAGTACCGGTGTTAACCTGTACGTCTTCGTTAAACTCAATTTTCAATGCTACATGAGTCGGTGCGTCATCGGCAGGTTCGCCGGCAGCTCCGCTATCGTACTCAGTCCAGTATTTCATTTTCTGACCAAACTCATTTGGATCAGAGTTATTGAAATAGTAGTTCATATTGAACAATGTCCAACTAGCTACAGGAGCTATGTCGTCGATTGTGCGGAAAGTCCAACGAATTGTTTCGTCGTATGTATTTCCATTCTCGTCACCAATCAATCCGGCAGGTATATAAACTTCAATACCATCGTCGTTCATGAAAGTGTGTGAGAGTTGAATTTCAACATATTTAATTGTATCGTTAACCTCTCCGGTTGTAACCATACTCGACATGATTGGAATTACTTCCCATGCAATAGGCTCATCCATATCGGTACGATACAAGAATACGTAATTTGAATCAGAAGTTGAAGTATTGTAAACCTTTAAATCGTTGTTCTCATTGAAGTACAAACGCAGAATACTGGTATCAACAGCAACACAGTTTCCGTAAGGAGTAACTGAATCCAAACGTGGAGCAAGATTGTCGGTTGTTTGGAATGCAAGGCTGTCTTTACCTACCCATTCGTTAAAGTAATTATCAGAACATTCTGATTCATCTTGAATTGCATAACGGTCAATTTCGAGATAGTACCATGTTTCCTGATCAAGTGAATCAGGGGAAACATATACATAAATACTACTGTCAGGTGTGAATACTACATTTGCTTCAACAGCAATATTGTTATCGAAACGACGTAATGTTATTGCATCGGGTGAAGTTGTAGCACCGGCAACAATTCCTTCGTTAAACTTGAGTTTGATAGTATCATCAACTGCAAAGTTTTCTGAAAGATGCGCAGGATACATACTTACAAGTACAGGTGCATCGTCGTCGCATACGCAGAATTCACTACCGTTATAGTTAGTAGCAACCGAATCCATTACGTTTGGCGAAGGTTCGATATCGCGGATGCGATCGAAGTTTTCGCTGGCAACCTGCGACATGAACAATGATGACCATACCGAAGGATTAACCCAAACATCGCTTTCAACGTCTTGTGCAGTCATGTATACTTCGAAACATGCAGCACCAACGTGATCGTCACCAAGATCGGCAACCCAATCAGTGGCTACACCACTTGCAATTGTATCTTCGTCGTAGTATACAACAGCACCTTCAACAGTACGATTAATAATATCACTTACAGTAGGAACATCCGAACCTGAAGGTACAATCACACCAAATACGCGTGATCCAACACCGTCGTAATCATTAGCAGTATAGTTAATGGTTACTTCATTTTCGGGATATGTTACTGTACTTACACTATTAATCACTACAAGCGGAGCAGTAATATCTTCGGTAGTAAAGGTTGTTGTTAAACCATTTACGCCTGCAATAAGCATATTCATTGAGCTGTCTACCAAAGTATTAGACGAAGTTGTAGGATTAGGATCGATAGTTAATGTATATTCGGTCTCAGTTTCCATAGTAGGCTGAGTTCCATCGTACATATAACCGTCAGGATCGAGCGGAGTAATGCGCCATATGGTTTTGTCATTACCAACTCTCTCAATTCTGAAATCAACAGCAGTACCACCATCTTTTGTTAAGCTAACAAACTCAGAAACAACATCCGCGATATCGTTCCCTTCGGGTATAAGTGCACTTCCATCACTTACTAACAATGCTTCGGTAAACTCAACATACAGGTATGCGTTGTATGGTACATGCATTGCAGCATCCTCGGGCCAGAAATTGGCTACCTCGGGTGCAATCAAGTCACCATAATTAATAACCCATACAGGTACTGAAGGATCAGTTGCATCGTTAACTGTACCAATCGTTACTTCTGATGTAGAATTCGATGCATTATCAGTAAATGCACCATCAGCAATGGTAATTGAATAAACACTACCCCATTGCGGATTAAAATCATTTGCATTAAGAGTCCAAACAGTACCTCCAGCAGTTCCTGTAAATGCACCACCATCCATAATAACTGTTTTTTCAATTACAGGAGTACCTGTTGTAATGTTATTAATTACAAAACTTACATTTTGAGGAGTACCAGCCCTATTTAATTCAATACGTAACGGAGCCGACAAATTCACTACAGTATCGGCAGGAGTAAACGATTTGAATGCAATAGGAGGCATAGCATATGTTAGGAACGACCATGAAGTAAGATTAGGTGTTTCGTTACCTGCGACAAGGTCTTCTTCAATAATTCCTGCATATGCATTCCCTGTTAAATCGGTTACAAATCCGGGATCAATTGTTACGTGATAATGGGTTTCGTACTGGAAGAATGCTTGTAGAACATCTACAGGAATTGTTACAGTCATTTGATCTTCGGACAATTCGCACAAACTTGCGTCAATTTCGCGGTTTGTAGTTGTCGAAGTACCCGATTTGTAAATATAAATCCGTTTTCCGTCGATTAACTTCACAGGCTCGTCAAAAGTAATTGTAAAGTCCTGAGTAAAGTCAACATCGGTCGATTCATCGTTAGGAGTCATAGCAGTAAGAGCCGGAGGAGTACCGTCTTTTACAACAAAATGCCATGTTGAATCGGCTCCTACAGGATTTGGCCATGTGGCTGCATTGTTAAAACCAAAAGCATCAGCTGCAACAGTCACATCAATAGTATCGGTTTCAACTATTCCTGTAAGAGGATATGTAACAGACATATAGCTAGTTGAAACAACACCAGCTCCTGCAGTCACAGTATTCCCTTCGCGTGATGAAACAGTTATTGAAGGAAGCGCGTTAGCAGTCGCTAAAATAAACGTATGATTAAAATCAATTACAATTTCAGATACGCTTGCTTCAACCACTTCTTCGTGAGCCGGGGTATATACTGCATCAACAGTAGGCCCTGCTACAGTTCCGGTAGTTTTAAATTCAGCACATACAGGATGTGCAAGAATGTTATCGTTGTCGTCTTTATACGGGCTTGTTCCTTCGGATATATCCTCTTCGTTGATATTTCCAACAAAACAAATTGTATAATCAGCAAGTTCTTCAAAGTTTTGATCTTCGTCAGGATAGTTAACCATATCGTAAACATCGATATAGAATACCATGCTGTCGGCACCAATCATGGTTCCAACTTCGAGTACATCAAAACTGAGGTTGTTTCCTTCGGCATCGGTAATTTCGAAATAACGACGCATTGCGTTACCGTCGAGAATATATCCTCCGGCAAGAGCATCGTATTTTACATATCCGTCGAATCCCATCGATACCCACTCATTGATGTATACACCAATGGTATCGTCGATAGAAACATTGCTTAAACCATGGAGGTTTGTAAGATTATCTACATCGTACGGGTCACTTTGTTCTTTCGAGAAGAAAACAAGAGTAGGAGGTACAGTGTCTTCGGCCTTAAATACCATGGTTTGGTTATCGGCAGCATAGCCTGCTGTTGTAGGATTACCTGTATTGTTTGCAGGGAATGCAGCTAAATCACCAAGATCAGCAATACCGTCCTCAATAGTCTGGCGGCTCTTATCCTGAATAAGCTCTTCGATACGGAAATAGTACCATGTTTCGCTTGCAAACTCATGACCTTCTTTTGGAGTAATCAAAATTTTGGTTGAATCTCCGTAAGTATAGTCTACAGAAAATGTAAAGTTTGTTGAAAGCTCAGTTGAAGAACCTTCGCTTGCCTGAGTTTCGTTTCCTTTACGTACTTTAAAGAAGTTACCAATATATGTATCGTCTTCGGGATCGCTGGTAAACTGAACAAACGAAGTACCGGGAACAAACGGGCTATTGGCAGGAAGATAAATATGCTCGCTAACAACTACCTCAATAGTTTGGTTGCTTGGAACACCCTCTTCGCCTGTAGCAGGAGTATATCGTACTAAAGGAGCAAGATAGTTTTCAACCACATAATCCTGAGTATAATAAGTAGCAGCAGTTCCTGTAGTTACTACCTCGTTTCCATCCTCGTCTTCAATTTTTGAATTCACAATCGACACACGCACAGTAGCACCACTAGCCCACGATTCGGTAGGAGTGATGATAATTTGCTTATTATCGGCCGACATTGCAGCAGTAAATGTTGTAAAAGGATCAAATACAGGACCTTCGTTTTGTGTAATTGAAATAAAAGGTTTAGGATCGGTAATCACAGCATTATTATAGGCTGCACGAATCTCTTCGTTAAAATTGATGTAAATTTTACCATCCTGGAAAAGTTTATACAGACCAGGAGCACCTATAGCAACGGGATCTTTACTGTCTTTATTTAACAGAGGTTTCTCACCCAGTTCGTTTTTCGCTGAATCGCCGTCGAACCATGCCTCGGGCATCAGTACGTCGGTAGTATATACATTTTCGCTAAGGCTTTGCAATGCACCTAAATTATAGGTTACAGTACCTAAGGTATATGCAGCTGCAGCAGGATCGTTGTCCACGGAAGCATCGTACATTACATAAAATACTTCGTACTCTTCGCCGTGCGAAGCAGGCAAACCGCTCACGCGAGCAATTGCTTCGGAATTTGCATCGGCAATATTCAAAGTACCTTCGGCAAAAATTCTGATACCTGAAACCTTTTCAGGATCTACAAAATCACCTGCAGTAGATGTTTTAAAAATCGAGTCGTTATCACGATACAAAAATATACCATTTGCAGCAGTTGCAGCAGCATCGGAAGCAAGACCATAACTACCATTTGCTATACTTGCACCAAATACACCACCTTTAGTAGGATCGAATGCACGCAAATCGTCGGCATCTACTACAATATATTTTACTTTACAAGCTTCGCTTGCTTTAAAAAATACATCGAAATTAGTACCACCCTGGTTCGAAGCATAAGGATATCCATCGAGCGCAACAGGTGCCAACCAATCGCCTGCATTAAATGTAGCTTCAACCAAACCATTCTGGTTAAGCGATGCATCATAAAATTTATCGGCAAGTACAGAAATTGTAACCGACTGAATTGAATCATCGAGAGCTGCAGTAGGAGTAATTGTAATTACAGGGGCAGTAGCAGAAGCACTAACCACATAGTTAGCAGCAATTACTTCACCTTTATCGTTCACAACCGAAATCATATTTTTCAGCTTAAGCGATTGGTTTCCGTTAGGAATCTGATCGTTAGGCCCATAAAATATCGGTTCGTCGAATGTTACTGTAAATGTACTTGATTTAAACAGAGGCTCTCTGCTTGCAGCAATTACAGGATCGTTAAATTCTGAATCTTTTGTAGTAAAACTCCAATCGTAATTGTTGTTAATTCCGGCAAAAGGATTACCGGCCATATCAACAATAAGGTCTTTTTTAACCCTTACGTATACATCGGTATTCGAAGGAAGATCCTCTTCCCAGTCAATAATCAGGGTATTACCTGACAAAGTAACAGTAGGAGGAGTTAATGACAAAAGGTCACCACCTTCTTCAACTTCTGTTGAACCAAGCATGTCAGTATCGGTATAAATGGCAAAATCACCCAACTGTTGATCAGTTGAAGGATTATAACCTTCGGCCCACTGAACAGGCTCATCAAAAGTTACCGTACAGCTAACAGCAACAGGAACTTCTATTGCGTTGTCTGCGGGATACAAACCTTCGCCAGCAGCAGTCACATCAATTGCAGGAGGCGTAAAGTCTCCCACGGTAATTTCCCATCGTTTGTTGTTACCGAATGCTCCAAAAGCTGAAGCAGGAGTAAAGTCGAAGAAATTACCACTATCGTCCTTGATGGCTTCGTAGCCAACAGTAACGTAGTAATCTGTGCCTTCTTGCAAAGTCAGGTTAAATGATAATGTAACCACATTTCCGTCGAAGGTAGCAGTACCTGCGGCAGATTCGGTAACATTACCGGTAAGCTGAATTGCTTTGTACTCAGTACCTGTGTTGCTATACAAAGCCACAATGTCACCAATTCCGGGATAAACATCATCCGCGAAAGTCATGGTAAAAACGGGATTTGTAGCAACTTCGGTTGCTCCATCTTCAGGAACCAGGCCGGCTGTTACAAGAACAGGCTGCGCCATAGACATCTGAAAACTCAAAAAGAGCAACACAAGCAAACTACTGAGTCGTGTAAATGATTTTCTCATAGCACTTGTTTTTAATTGAACTTAATTGATTGATTTTAAATTTATTAATACTTTATTCACTTTCTTTATAATTATACACTAAAACCAAAAAATACTTTTAGTGTGTTTTGCGCTGTAATGCCCGCCAAATCTACAAAATCCAACAAACCCATGCTGTGTCTTTCAAAATTTGTTTTTTCCAATAACTAAAAAACAAAAAGACCGCATGTTTCTGTCAACCAATGATTTATAATGCAATATCGCGCATTTTATTCATTCCTAAATATGTAAAAAACGTCTCGTTTGAACAGTTCACAATAAGTTACAAACGTATAAAAATTCTCGACAACGTACAAAACATTGCTCAATAAAATACATACAAAAATAATTATCTTTCCTTAATGTTAATAACGGTTTGCTCAATTTTTGCAAAGAACAAAATCGCAGCGAATTATTTTTGTTAAATTTATCGAAATAATTCAATAATACAGAGACATTTTATTAACAATATTTTTTTGTATTTCAACGTCTTGTTTTCTTTGTATCGAATGCGGATTTTATAAAAAACACAAACATAAACACAATGAGCAAAAACACACACAAAGTACTGATTGTTAATTTTTTAGGTAAACTTAAGCAGATAGTACTCATATCAGCAACACTTGTATTGCTGCAATGCTGTAAAACCTGCGACTGCCCATCGTACATGCATGTTATTAACAAATACAAACATGTTTTACAACATACGGCGGAGAGTTCTTTACCCCAACAAACCTTTGCAAAATTGTTTTTGCTGTAAATCAACACGTTGAAACAAAAGCCACTATTTCAAACAACTGAACTATATACAAATCGAACGAAAAACACCCTACCCTGTTTTGTATTTATTTTTAGAAATACCTCAAAATCTGATTCCATCAGCCTGTACCGCACCCGGCCGTGAAAATATTCTGGCAAGGCAAAACAATTTCCTTACAAGCCGATGTACCAATAAAGGGACTGAACACAAAATCAGTGCATACATAATGAAAATACAACGCTGCATTACATGGCATCGATACAATATATATATATACACAAGAGATTAAAAGGTCAAAACCGAACAATAAACATACGATATTGTTACCTCAGTATTATTCTTTTACAATAAAAAATAAAATAGATTGAAAAAAATTTGATGTTTTTAATCAGAAGTATTTATTTTGATGCGCCTTAAAGGTATAGGCAGTTCACAAACAAGTTATTCATTTCAAAGATAATAATTAATAAAACGATTTATTATGTCGAAAATTAAAATTGGTATCAATGGTTTTGGCCGTATCGGACGCTTTGTGTTCCGTGTAGCTGCAGCCAATGAGAATGTAGAGGTTGTAGGAATAAACGACCTTATAGATGTTGATTACATGGCTTACATGTTGAAATACGATTCTACTCACGGCCGTTTCAACGGAAGCGTTGAAGTAAAAGACGGATCGTTGGTTGTAAACGGCAAAGCAATACGCGTAACAGCCGAGCGCAATCCTGCCGACCTCAAATGGAACGAAGTTGGAGCAGAATATGTTGTTGAATCAACAGGCTTGTTTCTTACAAAAGAAAAAGCACAAGGACACATTGATGCCGGTGCTAAAAAAGTAATTATGTCGGCTCCTTCGAAAGACGACACTCCAATGTTTGTAATGGGTGTAAACCAGGACAAATACACCAAAGACATGACTTTCGTTTCGAATGCTTCATGTACAACCAACTGTTTAGCACCTATTACCAAAGTACTGAACGACAATTTTGGTGTTGTTGAAGGTTTAATGACTACGGTACACGCTACAACAGCTACACAAAAAACGGTTGACGGACCTTCAGCCAAAGACTGGCGTGGTGGCCGCGGAGCCGGACAAAACATTATTCCATCATCAACCGGCGCTGCTAAAGCTGTAGGTAAAGTTATTCCTGAATTGAATGGCAAACTTACCGGTATGGCTTTCCGCGTTCCTACTCCAGACGTATCCGTTGTTGACTTAACTGTTCGTTTAGAAAAAGCTGCATCATACGAAGCCATTTGTGCTGCCATGAAAAAAGCTTCAGAAGGTGAAATGAAAGGCATCCTTGGTTACACCGAAGATCAAGTTGTATCAAACGACTTTGTAGGCGAAAGCTGCACTTCGGTATTCGACGCCGGTGCGGGTATTGGTCTGAACGACAACTTTGTAAAAGTTGTTAGCTGGTACGATAACGAAATGGGTTACTCAACAAAAGTTGTTGAACTCATTCAACACATGTCTAAAGTTGATAATGCATAAGCATTTCGCTTTAAAATATTTCTCTAAAAAGGCAACTCACATTGTGAGTTGCCTTTTTACTTTTTATGCTTTAACAAAAACACTATTCGAATAGTTTTATCCAATATTCAATTTGTATCAAATTTAAATTTTCACTCTAACATTTTTTTTATCAAACGGTTATATGCATATATGCCAACAAGCATATAAAAACAGCCCGCCAAAAATTTGCAGCATATAAATCTATTCATAATTTTACACGTGTATTTATCATTATAAATGCTTTTTTATACATATAGTTCATTGATATTCAATATATAAATGTTTTTTACATCATTGACCAAATTTAATCTTAAATCAAAATCCTATGGAAAAATTCATCAATGATCACATGGCCGATTTGGATGTGTTAGACAATCCATCGACAATAAAAAACTCTCCGTTTACTTCAGAGCAAGTGATAAAGGAAAAGGAATGTGAAATTGAAAAGGGAAATTTAGAAGACTATCTGGAAATATTTGGAGACATGGAAGATATTAACTAAAAAGGGGCATATGCCCCTTTTTTTTTTGCTCAATATTTACATTGAAGTACATGGGTATTATTGGATCAAATGAATTTTATGATGGATAAATTATAATTTTTACTTGATTAACACTAACAGGGAGAATAAAGCAACGAAACAAAGTTCAGCGATAGCTAATTCGCGAATAATATTGACTGATCTTGTTTAAAAGATTAAAAGCTGTTTCTGAAATATATGACAAATCAATTGCACAAGCCCTTAATAATTTAAGTGTTTAAGGATATAAACTTTTATAATCGTCAATTTTGGAAAGCTAAAGATGGATCACATTAACTTCAAAGGGGAGACAACAAATTTCAGAGATCAATTTAAAATGTATAGGGAAAATTATTCCGAAGGAATTAAACAACAATAGCCCTCCCGGCAAGCCGGGACAGGTAGGGTGTTAACCCGGTGGACGATAGAATTGAATACCTGAAAAGAACCCCGATTAGGGGTTCAATCATTTCATTTTTATTATATTGAAAAAAAATTAAAAACATGTCAACCTACACACAAATTCTGTATCAAATTGTATTCTCGACAAAAGACCGAAAAAAAGTCCTGGTCGAAGAAAATCAGGAAAAGTTGTTCCGCTTTATTTGGGGCATTTTAAAAAACAAAAATTGTGTCCTTTACCAAATTAACGGTATAGAAGACCACCTGCATATTGCCACACACCTGCACCCAACAGTCGCGTTGTCAAGCCTGGTGAAAGACATAAAAGTTGCCTCGGCCCTGTGGATAAAAGAAAACCGTATATTTCCAGATTTTTCTTCCTGGCAGGAAGGCTATGGGGGTTTTACATACTCGATAAAAGAAAAGGGGAATTTGATCAATTACATTAAGGATCAGAAGGGACACCACAAAGTTAAAACATTTCGAGAGGAATTTATTGAACTCTTAAACGAACATGGAATTGAATTTGATGAACGGTATTTGATTTAAATATGTTTAA
>CAZARW010000052.1:0-20297 GCA_964487645.1 uncultured Prolixibacteraceae bacterium | reverse complement strand
AAAGTGGAAGGATTTCTTCAAACTTAAACCTAAACCATTAAAACTTTAATTGGTATCTACTTTGGACTGCTCTGTGGCCTTCAAATAAATTTCAATTGAATTGGAACAAAACCTTAGTAAGACCGGGAAGCTGAGAGCTTGGCTCGAAGATCACCCGGCCGAACTTAGGTTTTGTGAAAATGATAATGAGATTTATTTGGGAGCCTTGATTTTTTTGCTTCGTTTTTGCATTAAGGCAAAAATGAAGAGCCCTGCCGGCTTGAGGCATATATAAATCAATACCTGCTTATTGTAATACAGTAAAGTCTTTATTCTTACTTTAAAATATAATTGCTTTCCAGACTTGAAGAATTGCTGCTAAAATGGGAAACCAACCCGAATGTTGAACTGATCCAACTTTAGCGCACAAGTACAAAGCATACAGTATTTAACAAATGTTACAGTTTGCTGTAAATATAAATAAACACATTAATATCAGCGTTTAGCATCAAGAGTAATAATAATTTTTGAGCCTTTACCGGGTTCACTTTCGGCTTTTACTTTGCCCTCAAGCAATTCAACCATTTCCTTAACAATCGAAAGTCCAAGCCCGGTACCGCTAATCTTACCCTTATCGATATTGCTTCCACGGTAAAAACGCTTAAACACTGTTTTAAGTTCAGCTGTTGGAATACCCACTCCGGTATCTTCTACAAAAAGTTTTATTGAATTTCCTTTTCGGAGTGCTCCAAGTGCAATACTGCCCTGCTCGGTATATTTGTATGCATTCGATATAATATTTGTAAGCACCTGGCGAAGTTTTCCGTAATCGGAATACAACTGCATTTTTTTATCAATATCATCACGAATATACAATTGCACATTGCGTTTATACTCGGGTATGTTAAATGAATCTTTAACATCGCTAAGCAAATCATACACATAAAACACCGACGGCGAAAAGCTCAACAATTTAGTTTGCAGTTTCGAGTATAGAACAATATCGTCGATAATGTGATTAAGCTGCTCAGAGTTGCGCACAATAATATCAGAATACTGATTTACGTTTTCGAGCGAGTCTTCATCAGCCAAAAGGCTTGCAAATCCCATAATCGAGTTCATGGGAGTTCTTATTTCGTGGCTAAGGTTTGCTAAAAATGCCGATTTTAATCTATCCGATTCTTCGGCTTTATTTTTAGCTTTTTCTAACTCTTTGGTTCGCTCCTTTACTAAATCTTCGAGCCGAGTCTGGTGTATAAACAATTCACCGTTTTTTTCTTCAATTTCCTTTTTCTGCTTCCGGAGTGTTTTATTAAGAATAAGCAAATCGGCAGTTCGTTCGTCAACTTTATCCTTTAACAATTTGTTCCGATTTTTCAACATTTTAAACCGCAAGCGTATTATCAGCACAGCAGAAATCAGAACAAATAAAATGATCACTACTTTAAACAACAAAGTATTCCACCAGGGAGGAATAATGTTAATAACAAGACTTGCAGGCCTGTCGCTCCAAACACTATCATTATTTGATCCGTATACTAAAAAGGTGTAGGTTCCGGGTTTAATATTTGTATAAGTAGCTACCCTCGAATTTTTTGCATCAATCCATTCACTATCATACCCCTCAAGCTTATACATATACTGGTTTGCTTCGGAGTTTAAATAATTCAGTGATGCAAACCGAATTGAAAAATCGGCATAGCCGTAATCAAGATCAATATTATCGTAGGTAAATATGTTGTTTATAAATTGATTCGAAAATTGCTCATCTCCGCTTTTGAGTTTATGTAAAAACATGCCGGTCAAAACAGTTTTAGCATGTAAAGTATTCATTTCTATACTGTCGGGGTGAAAACGCACATAACCGTTCGAAGTCCCGAAATATAAATAACCTTGTTCATTTTTAAATGCTGATCGTTTTTTAAAATCGCTCGATGGTAAACCATCGTTTACCGAAAAGGTTTCGAAAACCGGTTTTGATGGCACTGTTGTAGCATGTACAAATTTTGCAAATCCGTTACTTGTTCCCAGCCACAAATTTCCCTTATCGTCTTCAAGTATACTTTTTATGCTGTTGTTTGGAAGTCCATCGTCAACAGTGTAAATTTTTGCATTATTATTGCCGTAATTATAGTTTATAAGCCCCTGACTCGACCCATACCAGGTATTGTTTTTACTGTCGGTAAAAACAGTTATATAATTAATATCGGATAATCCCGATTCATGCTTGTTTATTGGTATCGAAAATGATGTGAAACATGAACTACCGGCAGGCTTATAACTAAGTTTTGTATACATGAGCAAAATCATGTTATTTGCATTATCAATTTCGATATCGTTTATAAAATTGTCGCTTATACTGCATGTATCGATACTTGATTGTTGAATTACACTGAATTTACCGGTTTGGTAATTGTATAAATTGAGGCCACCTCCATTGGTTGTTACCCAAAGCTTGCTATTGTCATCCTGAGCAATATTGAAAACATATGCATTACTGATCGATCCCGGGGTATCATCAGGTAAAAATCGATGAAAGTTGTCGTTGTCGTAATTGTATAAGTGCACCCCACCGGCCCATGTACCTATCCACAAATTCCCATACGAATCTTTAAAAATATCAAAAATTGCATTCGAAGCTAAACTTGTAGTATCGTTAGTAATATTCTCGTAATGCTTAAAAATACCGGTTTTTTTATCCATTCGGTCGAGCCCGCCTTCGGTTCCAACCCACAAATAATCATCTTCTTCGTAAATATCGTTTACCAAATCGTTGCTTATCGATTTGTTCGACCCATATATTTTCTGCACTATTTCGAATGCTTTTCTCCGTTTACTGTAATAATTAACTCCTTTTCCAAAGGTTCCAATCCAAATGTCGTTGTATTTATCTTCAAAAATGCTCACTATCGAGTTTTCGGAGATTGTACGTGGGTTCGAAGGATTATATTTATAGTTTTCAATATTTAACTGCCCATCAATATCCCCGCTAATATCAATAACCGAAACTCCTCCACCTGAGCCATGCCCCAACCACAAATTATCATCAGAATCGGGATTCAATGTTAATATTGCCCCGGTTGTAATTTGTTTAAGCCTTACATCATCGTTGGTTTTTTGAAGCAAATACGCTCCATTTAAAGCAGTTGCAAGCCATATACGCCCCCTACGGTCTTCCTTTAAATCGATAACATCGTTATCCATAAACAATTTCGATGTATAATCAACAAAATAGCTGTGGAAATCGTCGGTTTCATAATTGTACAAATTCATGCCCTGCTTTGTACCAATCCAGAGTTTTTTTTCCGAATCGAGTAAAATACGGTTTATATAGTTGTTGCTTATCGACTGTGGGTTATTTTTATCGAGTGTATATTTTTTTACGATTTTAAGCTTGTCATTCAGTTTAAATAATCCCCGGATTGTACCGAGCCATAAATTTCCATAAGCATCGTTTTGAGCACACAATATTGGAATTTGATCAGGAACAAGTGGAAATTGCGAAAAAACATCGCTGATATAGCTGTACACATACATTCCCAAATCGGTACAAATAAACAGTGTGTCGCTATTTTTATTTAATATTTGATTTACGGTTACATTTCCTTGGGTAAAACCATTGGGCAAAACCGGTTTATATGTTGCAAACGAAATACCATCATAGCGATTTAATCCGTCAGCAGTGCCTATCCAAATAAAATCGTAATCGTCGTGATAAAAGCAGCGCACCCATCCGTTCGACAAACCATCGTTGGTAGTAATCCGCTTAAAATATACAGTATTACTTTGTGCAACAAATGTGCAAGCAAACACTAACAGGAATAAATAAAACCATCTTCGCATTTGAATAATTTTTCTCTCTCTCGTATATAAAGATATATTAAAAAAAATAATTGCAAAAAATTACGATGCATTTATTTAAGTATTTTTTTTTGCAATTACCGGCTCATTAACATACTAATCATATTGAAACAATGTGTTAGATTATATTCATTAAATAAAAATTTATCTTTATAAATAAAGAGCAAAACAGCCAATATTTAAATATTCATTATTTTGCTACAAGAGGGTAAATGATTATTTTGTGAACTGAAAAAAATCAATTCTCATGCTTACACAAAACAACCCAAAACTACAACTTGCTCTGGACTTTGTTCAATATACCGGCGAAAATATTTTTCTAACAGGAAAAGCAGGTACGGGAAAAACAACTTTCCTGAAAAACTTAAAAAATTATACTTCAAAACGCATGGTAGTTGTTGCTCCAACAGGAGTTGCAGCTATAAATGCAGGGGGTGTAACAATCCACTCTTTTTTTCAACTTTCGTTTGGTCCACAAATCCCCAACTACAATTATTCGTCGGCACACGAAAATAAAAATGAAGGAATAAAGCGATTTAGCAAAAATAAGATCAATATTATACGCAGCCTCGATTTATTGGTAATTGACGAAATAAGCATGGTACGCGCCGATGTTCTCGATGGAATTGACAGCGTACTTCGACGGTTTCGAAAACGCGACAAGCCTTTTGGTGGCGTACAATTACTAATGATTGGAGACTTACAACAGTTGGCTCCGGTTGTTAAAGACGATGAGTGGAGTGTGTTGGAAAAATATTACGATACATGTTTCTTTTTTAGCAGCCTGGCATTAAAAAAATCAAAATATATCGGTATCGAACTTTCGCATATTTATAGGCAAACCGACAATAAATTCATAAACCTTTTAAACCAAATACGCAACAACCAAACCAACAATGAAACTCTGCAAACATTAAACAGCAGATATATTAAAAACTTTTCGCCTGCTCAAAACGCAGGATACATCACACTCACAACACACAATTACCAATCGCAGCAAATAAACAATTCGATGTTGCAAAAAATTGATGGTACTTTGCACAAATTCAGGTGTAGTACCGAGGGTGATTTCCCGGCATTTTCATACCCTGCCGACGAGGTATTCGAGACTAAAATAGGAGCTCAGGTAATGTTTATTAAAAATGACCCCTCGTTTGAAAAACGATATTACAACGGAAAAATCGGTAAAATTACCGACATCAATAAAACCAGCATCGAGGTGTTATGCCCCGGCGATACTACTCCTATAAAAGTACTGACCGACACCTGGGAAAACACAAAATACAAGCTCAACGAAAAAACAAACGAAATTGAAGAAAATATAACAGGCCGATTTATTCAATTTCCACTTAAACTTGCATGGGCAATAACAATTCATAAAAGCCAGGGATTAACTTTCGAAAAAGCAATTATCGACGCACAACAAGCCTTTGCTCACGGACAAGTTTATGTTGCACTAAGCCGGTGCAAAACACTTGACGGACTTGTGCTTAGTTCTCCTATTGAACCTCAAAGCGTAAAAACCGACAATTCGGTCTCGGGGTTTACTTTGCAAATTGAACAAAACCAACCCACACAAACCGACCTTGAAAAAGCCCGAATCAACTTTCAATTCCAACTTCTTAGCGAGCTATTCAATTTTACACCTTTACTCCGCTTAATTAACTATACCGCAAATGTTTGCTCCGAATTTTCGTCAAATATTATGGGAAATATTTATCAAGATTTAAAAAGCATGATAACCCCTATACAAAGCGAAATTCAAGAAGTATCGGATAAGTTTTTAGTTCAGGTCGAAAAAATATTGCAACACAACGGCGATGCTGACCAAAACGAAACATTGCAAAATCGATTAAAACAATCGGCCGAATATTATTCGAATAAAATTGCTCAATATATCGAAAAGCCCTTAAGCGAAACTTCTTTCCGAACCGATAATAAAACAATTCGAAAACGAATTAATGATTCGTTAGCTAAAATTGACTCTGAACTAAACATTAAAGTTGCCTGCTTCGAACTGCTAAAAAGTGGGTTCGATATTAAATCGTTTATCGAAACTCAAGCCAAAGCAGCAATTGAAAAGTCCGATACCCTCAAAAAAAGGAAACAAACAGCCATTGATGTCGAAAACCCTGACTTTTATAACATTCTTACTCAATGGAGAGAGTATAAATCGAACGAAACCGGCCTTGACGAATCAAAAATCATAAGCCAAAAAATAATGGCTGAAATTTCGAACAAACTCCCTACAACTGCTAAAAGCCTCAAAAATATTAAAGGAATGGGCGGAAAAAAAATCGAACAGTTTGGATCCGAAATTTTGTCCGAAATATTTAAATACCGAAGCAAAAAAGGTATGGATATACCCCAAAATGCCGAAGCCGAAATTGCTTACGCAGGAATGCATACAAGCGAAATTAGCCTGAAAATGTTCCGGCAAACCCAATCAATAGCCCTGATTGCTCAAAAACGTAATCTTGCAAATTCAACTATCGAAAGTCATTTGGCAAAATGTATCGAAAACAGCCTTATCGATATTGATGAAATAATTGATGGCCATACGTACAGCGAAATTGCTCAATGCATAAAAAACAACAATACACATACAATTAACGAAATACGCAGCAGGCTTAATAATCAATTTAGTTACGGCCAAATCAAAATGGTTTTGGCAAATCTCCAAAAATAATTTTTCCTTTGCTTTTTCAACTGTATAAATATAATTCCATTGCACTAATCAGTAAATTAAAAACATAAATATTAACCAATTATGAACTTTGAAATACGACCGGCATCCGAAGCCGATTTTCCTAAAATAATTGAAATGTTTCGTGAGTTTGCAAAATTCGAAAAGCAAGAACACATGATGACAAACAGCCTTGATAAAATGCTAAACGAAAAGGATTATTTTCATTGTTTTGTTGCACAAACAAGCAACAATGAACTTGCAGGATATGTTACTTATTTTTTTGCATACTACACCTGGATCGGAAAATCGCTTTATATGGACGATTTGTATGTACGTAAAAAATTTAGAGCACTAGGAATTGGATCAGCACTCATTAAAAGCATTATAAACCATGCTAAAAAATCAGAGTGTCATAAAATTCGCTGGCAAGTATCAAAGTGGAATAAGCCGGCTAAAGATTTTTACAGAAAACTCGGAGCCGATATTATTGACGAACAAAACGATTGCCATTTAACTCTTTAATTAAAACAACTCCATACTTACTGCCGTTATAACAAACAAATGCTTTAGTACATTTCGTTAAACGGTGTAACAAAAACAACAATTATTAACATATTGTGACAAATACATAAAAAGAGAGTCAAAAAACATGCAATTATGTGATGAAAACATACATCAATATAAAATATTGCTCCCTTTGAATTTTACATGTTAAAATTTTATAGTTTTGCACTAACCACAAACCAGCTAACTATTAACCTGAAATAAATTGTGCAAAAAATTTTTATTTTATTCATAGTATTGTTTATATGCTTTCAAGGCAATTCGCAAAGCCAATCAACAATAATTATTGACAAAAGCTATGGCAAGCTACCATTTACTGCCATGGCAAAACAACTCAAAAATCAATACAGCATTGATATACTTTTCAAAGAGCAATGGGTTGAAAACATAACAACACCAGAGTTAAACAACGCCTTGTTGCTCCCCGATTTTTTAAAAAAGACATTTGTTGGCACCGATATGCATGCAATACGGTTTCAGGATTTTTACGTTGTAATTCCGGGCGAAGATACCAATCACAATGTCGAAACCGGCAGCAGCAGTACAATAATAGTGGGCAACCCATTAAATAAAGGCCGCTACAGTAAAGCGATTGTTACCGGAACAGTTTTGGATGGCAGCAACCAAAGCACTATACCCGGAGCACAGGTTATTGTAAAAGATTTATCAATTGCTGTTGGAACAAATCAACACGGAAAATTCAGCATAGAACTGCCTACCGGAAATGTACAAATGCGTTTTGCGTTTATGGGACTCGAAGATCAAACCCGCGATTTAATTATTTATAACGACGGCGAAATTGAGGTGGAATTATACGAAAAATCGATTGCTTTAAACGAAATTGATGTTACCGCCCGACGCCCCGAAGATAATTTCAGGTCAACCTCAATGGGAATGGTTAAAATGAGTATGAAATCGATGAAAAAATTATCGGTACTCATGGGCGAACCCGACATTATAAAAAGTATGGTTTTATTACCCGGAGTTCAATCTACCGGCGAAAATGCTTCGGGGTTTAATGTCCGTGGCGGAAATATCGATCAAAACCTCATACACATTCAGGAAGCTCCAATATTTAACACATCACACTTGTTTGGCCTATTTTCAATGTTCGATCCTATTGTTGTTAAAGATGTTACTTTGTACAAATCGGGGATTCCGGCACGCTACGGAGGCCGCATTGCATCGGTAATGGGAATCGAACTAAACAAAGGAAACGAACACAAACTGAAGGTTGATGGAGGAATTGGAATTATAAACAGCCGCATTTCGATGCAAGGCCCTATTGGCAAAAAAGTAAACTTTATTGTTGGGGCACGCAGCACGTATTCTGACTGGATGCTCAAAATCATGAAAGATTATGAACTTAAAAACAGTTCAGCAAACTTTTACGATTTTAATGCAAAACTCGATATCGATATTAATCAACGCAACAAAATAAGCCTGTTTGGCTACAAAAGCCGCGATAATTTCTTGTATTTCGAAAATGCCGGATACGATTACGGCAACATTATTGGCACGGCAAAATGGAACCATATTTTTAACAACAACAATGCATCGACACTTGTTATAAACTCAAGTTTTTTTGATGCATCAACCGACGATATCAGTCAAAAAAACCTCGAATACAATTTGTTTACATCTATATGGCAACAACAAGTTGCTTATCATTTTTCGAGCAACACAATAGCCCGGCATAAATTCAACTCGGGTTTAAAAATTAAACGATATTTAATTGACCCCGGCAAGGCAAAACCTTACTCCGCACAATCAATTATTGAAGAGAGTGCAATGCAAAACGAGCAGGCTTTTGAGGGCGCTGCCTATCTCGAAGATGAATTTGACCTGACACCTCAAGTGGCGCTTATTGCCGGGCTTCGATATTCGGCGTTTTTACTTACCGGCCCCGATGTGATTAACTATTACGACGAAGAAATGCCCCGCAATGAACTCACATTTACCCATTCCGAAACAATTAATCAAAATGAGTTTTCGTCATTTTATCACGGTATCGAACCCCGAATTGCTTTGCGGTACGAATTAGCAAACAACAGTTCGATAAAAGCCGGATACAACCGAAACAAGCAATACATAAGGCAAATATCAAACAGTGCATCAATTACTCCGGCCGATTTTTGGAAAGCAAGCGACAGGTACCTTGAGCCTCTGATCTCGGATCAGTACTCGGCCGGTTTTTTCAAAAATTTTAACAAAAACATGTACGAAACTTCGTTTGAATTGTACTATAAAAGCATTAGCAACGAAGTTGATTACAAAAACGGAGCTCAACTGGTTCTCAACAAACAAATTGAACAAGCATTGGTATATGGCAAAGGACGTGCTTATGGCGCAGAACTGCTCATAAAAAAATCACAGGGAAACCTTACCGGATGGCTGGCATACACCTATTCGCGATCGATGAAAAAAATTGACGGCAAATGGGATGAAGAAAGAATTAACAGTGGTCGATGGTATAAATCAAACTACGATAAACCGCACGACTTTACCTTGGTTATGAATTACAAAATATCGAGAAGATATACTTTATCGGGAAATTTTACATACAGCACCGGACGCCCGGCAACCTACCCCGAACGAAAGTACTATTTCAACAATTCTGAAGTAATAAGCTTTTCGGACAGAAATAAATACCGCTTGCCTGATTACCACCGCCTCGATATTGCATTTACTTACGAAGGCAGCTTATTGAAAAAACAAAAATGGAGAAGTAGTTGGACTATTGCTCTGTATAATGTATACGGACACAAAAATACTTTTTCGGTATTTTACGAAAAACAAAAACCGACATACTCAAATAATTACAAAAATTATTCGCTGTATAAATTTGCGGTTATCGGTGTCCCGATTCCTTCGTTCACATATAATTTCTGGTTTTAATCGACACGAAGCATGAAACATATTTTAAACATATTATCTATAATTTTTATTTGCACTTTTTTTTGGGCTTGCGAAGAACCGTTTTCGCCAAAAATTGATTATACTGAACAATTTCTGGTTGTTGAATCGCAATTATCGGATAAGCCTCAACGCCTGAAATTAAAACTAAGCCGATCGATCCCCTTTGACGATCGCACCCATTTTGAAGCCGAACGCAATGCAGGTGTATGGCTGTGGGATGCATTTAATAACTACACACAACTTATTGAACAATCGCCGGGTGATTATATTACCCGCGATACCTTATACCCTGCTGCCGGCGAAGAATACTTTATTCATATCATTACTCAGGACGATGAACAATATTACTCCGAAAGAGTAAAAATACCCGATCCTGTAGCCATCGATACTGTTGCTTTTATCGACTCAACAAAACGCGAAATAAATCACAATTATTACGGCGAACCTTTTGTGCGTGATTTTGGAGGTTTTTATGCCTCGGTTTTACCTTCGGTACCACAAAATAACGATGTGGGCTTTTTATACAACTGGGGTGCTGTAGTTAATTACAGGGTTACCTGCGAAGAAATGGGAATGACTTTTACCTATTACTGCTGGAAAAAATTATATTCGAACACTTTGTACATTTACGATTATAACCGGGGAAATACAAACAATGCAATAATTTTCGATGATATTCATTTCATTTCCGATTACGACATAAGTCCACTTCCAATTGACTCGTCAAGATTCGATCTCCCTATAACGCAGGCAATTCCTACAACATTCTACTATCGGATTGAACAACACACTATCTCAGCCGATGCTGCCGATTTCTTCAGAGAAATTGAAAATCAGAGTAAAGCCGGTGGAAAACTCTTTGATCCGCTTGAACAGGAAATTGGAACAAACATTAACTGTTATACCGATCCTTCGAAAAAAGCATACGGCTATTTTTATGCTGCTTCAAGCCAAACACGGGTTTTTCTTGTCGATCTTACTGTAAATAAAATTACGAATATAACCGAGGTTGATACAATGCCTGCTCCTGATGTAATTGAAACATGCCTCGATACTATTCCCAATTTTTGGTATTACAGCTTTTAATCTGAAACTCTACAAAACACTAAGTAAAAAAGGTTTAAATAATCAAAAATGAAACATCGAATCATACATATAGTACAAATAATTATAGCAATTGTAATTACAGGTTTTACTGCACAAGCCAACAATGTTTTGCATATACAAACCAACAAAAAACTGTATGTATCGGGCGAAAATATTGGTTTTAAATGTACTCTTACCGATTTAAAAAGTTCAGAAAACTCAATATTACATGTTGATTTATGCGGAGAGAATTATATCATTACATCACGAATATTTCAACGCGAAAACTCACACTGGCAAGGCACAATTAATATCCCCGATTCGGTGCAAACCGGAGTTTATCTGCTCCGAACATATTTCGGAAATAACCTGGGCGAACATTTTATCGAAGCCAAAATTATTCCGGTTATTAATCAGTTTGGAAACAACTCGGTTAACGAATCGCAAAAAAATCATAAAGATTACACAGCTATCGACAATAATTTTTTTGAAGCCTTTAGCAACAGCCACAATGGCCTTTCGATTGAAGCAAACAAACAACTTGCAGAAACAAACGACTCAGTGTTGTTTACAATCAAAAACTCGATAAGCGAAGCTGTTGGAGAAATCTCGTTTTCGGTATTTAAAACGCATAGCCAAAAAAACACCAATATTACGTATAAAGCCAACAATATTTATATACCCGACGATAATATCAAAATATATAACTGCTTAACAATTTCAGGATGCTTAACCAACAGCACTACAGGATTAGCGGCTCCAAATGAAACAATGTTGTTATCGATTCCCGACTCAATACCACAAATAGCGTATGCAAAAACCGACAGTTCAGGAGTTTTTAATTTTAATTTACTCAAATACTACAACACGCAAGATGCAATAATTCAAACAGTAAACAAAGACGAAGATTATACCATAACGCTTTTCTCACCTACTTTACTCCCACCCCAAACGATTCCCTTTTACATTGACACAAAAACCGAAAAAAGCGATTTTGCGACCCTTTCGCAAAAACGAACAATTATGCACAAAGCGTATTCTGACAATACTCTCGAAAATTCAACACCTCCATTTATCGAAAAATATCCGTTTTACGGATATACTCCGCGGGTAGTGTATCCCGCAAAATATGTCGATCTGAACGACTTTAAAGAAATTGCCTGGGAAATACTTCCCATTGTAAAATACCGCAGCAGTGCCGATAGTGTATATATTCGCATATGGGATTCGGACTACAAAATGTTTTTTAATAACCCGCTTTTAATTGTTGATGGTATTCCGGTATTCGATCCTGCTTCAATTAATGTTTTATCGTCAACCGATATTAAAAAAATTGAAATTCAACCACAAAATCGTTGCTATGGCGATTTGCCTGTTAATGGTGTTATTTCAATTAATACCTATAAGGGCGATTTTTCGATAGTAAAAATGCCCCTTAATGCGATCCGAACTCAAATTGAAACTTTTTATTATCAAACAAAATCCACTATTAAACCAATGTTTCGCGATATTCTGCATTGGGATCCGTGGCTTTGCAGCAATACAAAAACCCATAAAATTGTTGTGCATACTTCACTCGAAAAAGGGAATTATGCTGCTGTAGCACAAACTTTTGACAAACAAGGAAACCTGCACCGCTCGGTATTTAATTTTATTGTTGAATAAACAGTTAAAAACCCATGAAAAACTATTTGTTTATTAGTAAAAACATACTCGTTGTATTTGCATTATTGCTTTGCAATAACTCTATAGCTCAATCAAAAAACACTAACAATGTTTTTTTGCAAGGCATTGAATACCGTAAGGCTGTAAATTATTCCGGATCGGCGTTTTATTTTAACGACTGGCAAAAGGGAGTGGCGGTGTTAAACAACGGAAAACAGACCGAAAAAATGGATATTCAGTTCGATATCCTAAATGGCAATCTTGTGTTTTTCCATAACGACTTAAACAAACTTTATTATGCCGATAAAAATACTGTTGAAGCTTTTATCATCAATAACAAAAACAATCAATTGTATTTTGAAAAATATCGGGGGCCCGAAATAAACTACAAATTAAAAAAGGATGATTTTATTGAAATAATACACAAAGGACAGTATGTGCTTTTTGCAAAATATTCTTCCATAATAACCGTAGCAACCGAAAAGCAAGAAAAAGATAAAATTACTCCACGCAATTATTATTTCATCGAAACTGAACCCGGAAATATTGTAGAAATAAAACTACGCTTGCGAAAATTTCGTAAAATTTTTCCCGAGCATAAAAAAACCATTAAAAACATTATCTCTAAAAATAAATTACGAAACCGATCGGTTCAAGATATGGCAACACTTATACGCATTTTCGAACAACAAACTCAATAGAAAGTGTTTATTGATCAAACAAATTTTTATCACATAAATCGTGTTTTGCCTGTCTATATTCAGCAAGCAAGGTTTCCATAATTTGATTTACAGGTTTTACGTGCTGTATTAACGAAGCAACCTGCCCAATTTCAAGTTCTCCCTCAACAACATCACCTTCGAACATTCCTTTTTTTGCCCTGCCCTTACCCAAAATAGCCTTAAGCTCATCGGGCGTAGCACCCCGCAACTCAGCCTCTTCAACTTGTTGATAAAAATTGTTTTTGATAATACGCACCGGGGCAAGTTGTTTTAGCATGAGTTTTGTATCGCCCTCATCACAACGAACAATAGCCTGCTTAAAATTTATGTGAGCCGACGATTCGGCTGAAGCAGCAAAGAGAGAACCAATTTGAACACCTTCGGCTCCCAAAGCATTTGCTGCAAGCATCTGCTGTCCGGTTGCAATACCTCCGGCAGCAATAAGTGGCAATGTAATTGCTCTGCGCACAGCCGGTATAAGAGCCATGGTAGTAGTTTCTTCACGCCCCTCATGCCCTCCGGCTTCAAAACCTTCGGCAACTATAGCATCAACACCTGCAACTTCCGATTTTTCGGCAAAATATGCACTCGATACTACATGTGCAACCAGTATTCCGTGATCGTGCAAATATTTCGTCCATTTTTTAGGACTCCCGGCCGAGGTAAAAACAATTTTTACTCCTTCGTGAACAATTGTGTCCATAATTTTTTCCTGCTCGGGATAAAGCAGCGGAACATTTACCCCAAAAGGTTTATTTGTTGCTGTTCGTATTTTCCGAATATGCTCAAGCAACACTTCGGGATGCATCGATCCGGCTCCCAATAACCCCAGGCCTCCTGCATTGCTTACTGCCGATGCCAAACGCCAACCGCTACACCATGCCATACCTCCCGATATTACAGGGTATTTAACCGAAAACAGCTCCTGGATTCTATTCATGTAAATTTTTTTGTATAAGTAAATTGCTTATTTTTTTACCGGAGGCGATATTTGTTTTACCAATATTGCTCCAACAACTAACATAACTCCAGCTGCAATATACGATATAAAATAACTTCCGGTAATATCGGCTACAGCCCCTGCCAATAAAGGGCCTATTATACCTGCAATACCCCAACTTGTAAAAATAAAACCATAATTTACTCCAAGATTTTTAAGACCAAAAAAATCAGCTGTTGTCGATGGATATAAGGCAAACAATGCTCCGTATGATATTCCGGCAACTACAACTCCAAGTATCAACAATGGAATACTTGTGTATAACGAAAACACAAACATGTTGGCTGCTTGCAATATAAAAACAAGCAGTAACGATTTAGTACGGCCAATTTTATCCGACATAAATCCTCCTAAAATACGACCTAAGGTATTAAATACCGAAAAAACCATAACAATTAAAAAACCTTTAGCCGACTGTGCCTGTATATCAACAATGCTTACAATATGGCCAATAAGCATCAAACCTGCTGTAGCACTCAACAAATAACTAAACCATAAAACATAAAACTGTCGGGTTTTGAGCATCTCACGCCATGTATAATCTATCCCAAATTTTACAACGGGTTTTCCCACAGCTGCTTGTGGCACAAATCCTGTATGAGGATTTCGTATGATTAACGAAAAAATCACCAGCAATACAAGTGCAATAGTTCCCAATATTATAAACGTAGTTTCTGTTGAATAACTGATTAAAAGCTTGTTGGTAAGAGGCGCCATAAATAACGAGGATATTCCAATGCCTGCAACAACAATTCCCGAGATTAAACCTTTTTTTCGTGGCTCAAACCATTTTATTGCTGCCGGTGTAGTGGCTGCATAAGCAAACCCCATACCCAGGCCACTTAATAATCCAAAACTTAGCAACATAAGTAAAGGACTGTGAGCATAAGCCGATGCAAGAATTCCTAATCCAAAAAGTATTCCTCCTATGAGCGATATTTTACGTGGCCCGTGTTTATCCTGCATTCGGCCTCCAAAAACTGTCATAAACGACAACATTGCCACACACACAGTGTAAGGCAACGATGCTTCGGTGTTGCTCCACCCCCAGTCGTTTACCAACGAAGCTTTGATAACACTCCACGAATACAAAAAACCCAACAATAAATTAATCCCTGTTGCCGCTCCGGTTACAATCCACCCGTTAATAGTCGTGTTTTTGTTCATTTGATTTTGGTTTGGTTTACAATTGACGACGAAAATAGCAGAATAATCAGAAGTTAACAAACCAATAACAATTCATACATTTTTATAATTTTTTCACTTTTGATCCATGAATTATCGCAATCTATTTAAACAACACTGAAAAAGAAACAATTACAAAACACATTCAAATATACGCGCACATAAGGCATGCAACATCTGCACCTCTATTTATATACGAATTACCAGGCTTTTAGACTGTTTTTTTTTGATATTTGTACAGAATACATTTTTAATCACTGATATACCTGTACAACAAATGAAATTGAAAATCTTTTTAGTTATCTCACTATGTGCTTTATCGTATTCGATAGTTAATGCACAAAAAAGCAAAACCTACACCGCACAATCGGCAAACGGGCTGCTTACACTAAATATTGAACTCGACCAGAACATCAACTGGTCGCTTACACACAACGGACAACAAATAATTGCGCCCTCGGCAGTAGCATTAGAGCTAAGTAATGGCGAAATATTGGGCAAAGCACCCAAAGTAATTTCGGCTAAAACCACCAATGTTGCTCAAACTTTCGATACGCATTTGTACAAACGCAATACCGTTAGCGATGAGTACACACAACTGCACATTAAACTAAAAGGCAACTATGCGCTCACATTTAGGGTTTACAACGATGGCGTGGCTTATCGTTTCGAAACACAGCACAAAAACATGTTGACTATTCAAAACGAAACAGCCAATTTCAACTTCACAGCCGATCACAAAGCATTTATCCCGTACATGTGGGATTATCGTGGCGGCCAAAAATTCAACCATTCTTTCGAAGCGCTTTACCGCGAACAACACATTTCGGAATTTGCTACCGACTCGCTGGCATTTTTACCCCTTTTGGTTGATATTGGTAATGGAAAAAAAGCAGTAATACTCGAAGCCGATTTGAATGATTATCCGGGAATGTACCTTAACATGAACGATACCAAAAAAGGATTTATGGCCGAATTTGCCCCCTATCCTGTTGAGTTCGAAATGGGCGGTTACAACAACATGAACGAAATACCGACCAAACGTGCCGAGTTTATTGCAAAAACGAACGGCACACGCACTTTTCCGTGGCGCGCAGTTGTAATTAGCACAAACGATAAAGAATTGCTCGACAACGACATGGTACAAAAACTATCGCCAGCATGTGCAATCGACGACCCCTCGTGGATAAAACCGGGGCTTGTAGCCTGGGACTGGTGGAACGACTGGAACATTTCGCATGTCGATTTTCGTGCCGGTTACAACACACCTACATTTAAACATTACATCGATTTTGCTGCCGAAAACAATTTGCAATATATTGTTATTGACTGGGGATGGTCGGGTAAAACCGATTTGTTTGAACTAACGGCTCCCGAGCTCGATGTAAAAGAAGTAGTTGAATACGGAAAAAGCAAAGGCATTGACGTTATACTTTGGGCTACATGGTACGCTGTGCGCGAACAAATCGATACCGTTTTTGCGCATTACTCGGCAATGGGGGTTAAAGGCTTCAAAATCGATTTTATCGATCGCGACGATCAGTTGGCCGTAAAATCGCTTTACGATATTGCAAAAAAAGCGGCGGAATATAAAATGCTTGTCGATTATCACGGTGTGTTTAAACCAACCGGATTGCATCGCACCTACCCCAATGTTGTGGGTTACGAGGGGGTAAAAGGCCTCGAAAACTTCAAATGGGCTACCGAAGACCAGCCTCGCTACACGGTTAGCATTCCGTTTATCAGACAAATGGCCGGGCCAATGGATTACACCCCCGGAGCCATGCGCAACGCCACTAAAGATTATTATCATCCAAATAACTCGATGCCCATGAGCATGGGTACACGTTGCCACCAACTGGCTATGTACGTAATTCACGAAGCCCCCCTGCAAATGCTGGCCGATAACCCGACCACTTACCGCCGCGAACAGGAATGCACCAGCTTTATTGCAAAAATGCCTACCGTTACCGACCAAACGGTTGCATTAGATGGCAAGGTGGGAGAATACGCTGCCATTGCCCGCCAAAAAGACGGCGTATGGTACGTAGGCGCAATGACCAACTGGACTGCCCGTGAACTCACCATCGACTTTTCATTTTTAGGCGAAGGCAAATACAAGGCTGAAATTTTTAGCGATGGCATTAATGCCGACCGCGATGCCACCGATTATAAAAAGGAAATAATTGAAATAAGCGCAAACGATAAAATTACCATAAAAATGGCTCCCGGTGGTGGCTGGGCAGCCCGCTTGGTTGAAATAAAGTAAGCTCACACAACAATCTAACTACTAACCTATTATCTGTCATGAGTAAAAATATTCAATCAATATTATTTGCTTTGTTAATACTAGCAAGCAGCACAACACAAGTAAATGCCCAAGCCGAATACATGGCCTGGGGAAACCTTATCGGAATCAGGGTTGATGGGCAACTTATGGAATTCGAAAGCGGGCTGGCAGTTGTTAGCGGCAATTTTGAGCATGTTGAAAAAACAGCCAAAGAACGCCAAAAACCAAAATACATGCGCAATAGCAATACACAAACGGTGCAAACAGCTTTTAGCAACTTCGATTTTACAAAAGCGATTGCTGATGCCGGTAAAGGCAAAGTAGATATTGATATAAGCGCTAAGGCCAAGCTGGTTGACAAAACACAATCGGCTTGGTTTTTTATTGAGCTGCCCGAAAAGCACTACGCTAATGGAAAAATTGAATACGGAGCAGCAAAAACAATAAACTTAAACAGCACAAGCCCACAACACATTAGTGCCCATGTTTTTGAGATAAAAGGAGAACAACGCAGCTTAAAAATTGAAAGCAAAAAACCGCTAAATGCAACGCTGATTAACAAAAACAACGGCACAACAGTTTACATCGAACTGCTGCCACAAAACAGCAGTGAAGGCAATCAAACAAACAAAAATCTAAAGATTACCGCAAGCGGAAGCATCGACAATCAACCGGTAAATATAACCATCGACAGCAACAATCCCGGGCGACAATTTTTGGGCATGGGTGGCAATTTCAGACTGCAAAACCCCACTACCGACCCGCAGGTTATTCAGTATTGCCTCGACAGTATGCGCGTAGCCTACGGACGGGTTGAAATGCCATGGCAACTTTGGCACCCCAATGAAGCAAGCAATCCGCTTGAGCAAACAATTGATCAATTAAACCCACATGTAAAAGCATCGATGGAAATGGCACAAAAACTTGCTGCCCGAGGCATGCCTGTAATTGTAAGTGCATGGCAGGCTCCGGCATGGGCAATAATTGGCGAACCTGACGATGCCTACCGTTATCGCAATCAAGGAATATTCGGTTATCCGCTAAACATTAAAAAAATTGATGCGATTTACGAATCGATTGCCGATTACCTGCTTTATCTCAAAAAACATTTTGGGGTCGAAGCCATTATGTTTTCGTTTAACGAATCGGATTTAGGAATAAACGTTCGGCATACTGCAAACGAGCACCGCGACTTTATTAAAGGAATGGGCAAACAGCTTGCTCAAAAAGGTTTAGCCACAAAAATGCTGCTTGGCGACAACTCCGATGCCACCACTTTCGACTTTATTGTACCTGCAATGAACGATAGCGATGCACACAAATACATTGGAGCTGTTTCGTTTCACTCGTGGCGTGGCTGCGACAACAAAACACTAAAAAAATGGGGCGATGCAGCTAAACAACTTAACGTTCCGTTAGTGGTTGGCGAAGGCAGCACCGATGCAGCTGCATGGAATTATCCGCAAATTTTTTCTGAGTTCTCGTTTGCTTTTCACGAAATTAACCTCTACACACGCATTTGTGCCATTGCCCAACCACAAACCATTTTGCAATGGCAGCTTACGGCCGACTATTCGATACTAAGCGGTGGTGGTGTTTTTGGCACCGAAGGCCCACTACGGCCAACCCAACGCTTCTGGAACCTCAAACAACTGGCTGCTACTCCCGAAAATTCATTTGTACTGCCAACTGAGTCGTCGTCGGAATTGATCAATTGCGTGGCATACGGTAATATTGCTAAGGACGAATATGCCCTCCATATTGTGAATAACGGAGCAGACAGAACAGCTACAATTGAAGGATTACCACAAAAAGCAAAAAACTACAGAGTATATGCAACTGGTAACAAACTCAATATGAAGCTCATAAAAGAAGTAGTTTCGGAAAACAAAGCCCTTAAAATTGAATTGCCTAAAGCTGCCTTTATTTCGGTTTTTATAACATATTAATGTTTTTCCCATAAATTACCATCCACATTGTCAATAATTGTCGACAATTAAAAGATTATTTGTATATTAGGTTGAGAAAAAATGCAATATGTTTGTTATCGAAATTATATATAACCTAACATTGCTCATCGCAATTAGTGTTATAGCAATATTTATTGAAAACCGATGGTCGCATAAAACAGTAAGAGGCTCTCTTATTCAAGGTTTAATGTTTGGGGTAGCAGTTGTTATTGGCATGATGCAACCATTTATTTATTCTCCGGGTGTAATTTTCGACGGCCGTACGGTTATGCTCAGCTTGTGTGGTTTGTTTTTTGGCCCTGTATCGGCAGCAATTGCAGCAGTAATTGCAACGTGTTATCGAATTTCGGTTGGAGGCAGTGGTATT
>CAZARW010000051.1:17576-20472 GCA_964487645.1 uncultured Prolixibacteraceae bacterium | reverse complement strand
TCTTCGATAATTCGTAAACCGTAATTTCGGATTGCACTTCCGCTTTGTGTAATTTCGAGACCAAAATCGGCACCCCCGTTGAGCACTTTCGATTCGGTTTTACCCCATGTTTCGTAAATCAATATACCTTTATCGATTTTCGACGGGCTTTTGTATTTCTGCACCGAGAATTCGCCATATTCGTCGAGTTTACCAATTTTCTCGAGTTTTTTTCTGATCCAGTTAAGCGCCAGGTAAGGCATTTCGGCCACAACTGTAATCAGTTTTTTCTGCTCGATGAGTTTACGCAAAAACGTTTCCATGTCGGGTTCGTTGTTTTCGGGCTTAACAATACCCACTAAACGCACACCGCCACGGTTAAGGTTCATTACCTGTTGCAGTTCAATATCGACACCGTATTCGAGTTTAAATTCGATAACACGTTCTTCAATCCAGTCGTCGCCGGCAATAGCAACATCAAGCTCTTCGAGAGCCAGTTGAGCACTAAATTCCTGCGGACGGCCATCCCACCCGTACAAATAGTTAAGGGTTTTAAACGATGTAGGTCCTCCCGATTCGTATCCCGATGTTTTAAATCCTGAGTCTTCGAGCAGTTTTATAAGGTTTCCTCCGCGCGATGGGTTCGCCAGCGATCCGGCAGGCATTCCTATAACGAGTGATGAATTTTCCATTGATTGGTTTGGTTTTGTATGGTTATTTTTCAATTACTTCGAGCGATCCGCTGTCTTGTATTTTGCGATAATAGCATGAATGGTACGGATTTCCATCGGCTTTTTTTGCGTGGCATGCGCCTTTTCCTTCGGGTGTAACTAAAAACAAAAACGAGTTTTGCTCGCAGTTTACACGAATCTCTTCAATACGAAGCATATCGCCCGATGTTAGCCCCTTTTTCCACAATTCATTTCGACTACGGCTCCAGTAGGTTGCATATCCGCTGCGTACAGTCTCTTCATATGCCTCTTTGTTTAAAAACGATAAAATTAATACTTCTTTTGTGTGGAAATCTTGTGTTACAACAGGCAACAATTTTTGTCCGTCGGGACCAAAATCTACCTGAAATTCTGTGGTATACTCTTTTGCCATTTTATTGATTTGATTGTTGATTTTTTTTTGAATTAGGGGGCTAAAAGTAGTAATTAAGCATAAAATACACGAAAAAAGAGGCAAAAAAGTACTTTGCCTCTTTATGAATAGTTTATCAGACTTAAAACGTATAGAGTATTTTTATTCTGCTTTAGTCTCTGAAACGTTTGGTAATTTCGGTGTATTCGTCAATTCTTCGGTCGCGTAAAAATGGCCATATACGGCGTACATCTTCAGAGCGCTTCAGGTCGATGTCCACAATTTTATTTTCTTCATTATCGGTTGGAGCTTCGTATAAAAACTCCCCTTGTGGGCCGGCAATGAAGCTGTTTCCCCAAAAATTCACACCATCACTTTGGCCACCGGGATCTTTTTCGGTACCAACACGGTTTACAGCAATTACAGGTAGTCCGTTAGCCACAGCATGGCCACGCTGAACAGTAAGCCAAGCGTTGCGTTGGCGTTCACGTTCGTTTTCATCGTCACGCATATCCCATCCAATAGCCGTTGGGTAAATAAGCACTTCGGCTCCGGCAAGTGCCATCATGCGGGCTGCCTCGGGATACCACTGGTCCCAGCACACCAATACTCCCAGTTTACCAAGCGATGTTTGAATTGGGTTAAACCCCATATCGCCGGGTGTGAAATAAAATTTTTCGTAAAACCCGGGATCATCGGGGATATGCATTTTGCGATAGGTGCCGGCAATGCTGCCATCGCTTTCAAATACTACCGCGGTATTGTGGTACAAGCCGGCTGCGCGTTTCTCAAACAACGAGGTAACAAGTACAACCTTGTGTTTTTTAGCCAGGTTTCCATAAAATTCAGTCGATGGTCCAGGTATGGTTTCAGCAAGGGCGAAATTGTTAACGTCTTCAACCTGACAAAAATACAGACTGTTGTGCAGTTCCTGAAGCACGATGAGTTCGGCTCCGTTTTGAGCACATTCGGCAATGTTTTTTGCCAGTTTGGCTTTGTTGGCTTCGATGCCGGCTGAATTGCTTTGTTGTATAATTGCTGTTCGCATAATGTTAGAATTTCGATTTCCTGTCTTCTCGTTTATAACCTTATTCAATGTTGCAAATTTATCAGTTTGATTGGAATTATACGACATTAAATTAATAGTGTTCCTTTTTTCTCCATTATTCATTTTTGTGCCAATAGAGCCTGTCGGTAATTCGGACATCGAGCCTGTCGATAATTCGGGCATCGAGCCTGTCGAGATGTTGTCTTTATTATCCTCCCGGTTCTGTAGCAATCGAGCTTGTCGAGATTCTTGACATCGAGCTTGTCGAGATTCTTGACATCGAGCTTGTCGAGATGCAGCATATTCAATCAATTTATTTTTATCGCCGTTAATTAGTGCTTCTTTCTTCTTATGACTCCAACGTTGCACTTGTTTCTCCCGGTAAAAAGCTTTGTCAATTCTATCGTATTCTTCAAAATAAACAAGTTTAACAGGTCTGTGTTTACGGGTGTAGTTCGCTCCGAAACCTTGTTGATGTTGTTCAAGTCTGAGTTCTATATTTGTTGTGCTTCCGGTGTAGTATGATTTATCAGCACATTCTAAAATATACATGTATCCTTTCATCGTTGTGAGGGGGTTTGTATCGACAGGCTTATCTCGACAGGCTCGATAACCACCAGCGATAACCGGGGTTAATATTTTAAGAATGATAAGTCAAACAAGCTTGGCGAATTTTTAATTATTTGATTGTAGCTAATATAAGAAAATATCTCGACAAGCTCGATAACCACATCTCGACAAGCTCGATAACCACATCTCGACAAGCTCGATAACCACATCTCGACA
>CAZARW010000051.1:0-17476 GCA_964487645.1 uncultured Prolixibacteraceae bacterium | reverse complement strand
TAACCACATCTCGACAAGCTCGATAACCACATCTCGACAAGCTCGATAACCACATACCACAGGGCAAGATTGATGAAATTGTTATTTAATGAATGAAATTATATATAAAAGATTGTGTTTTAAATTTTTGTTTCGGGGTATTGCATACTTATACAGTGCAACGAACCGTGCTGCCTGATGAGTAGCGAACAATCAATGGGTACAATTTCCCTGTTTGGAAAGGCATTTTTTAGTGCCTCGATAGCATCCTGGTCGGTATCGACATTATAAACCGGCAGCAATACTGCTTCGTTAATAATCAGAAAGTTTGCATAGGTGGCAGGCAGTCGGTGTCCGTCGTCGGGGTCATAAACCGGGGTTGGCAGTGGCAGCGGTATAAGTTTATAGTATTCGCCGTTAAGTTGTCTGAAAGCCCTGATTTCTTTCTCCATTTGTTGCAGGGCAGGGTAGTGCTCGTCTTTTGTGTTGTCACACTTTACGTAAGCGATAGTTTCCTTATCACAAAAGCGTGCCAATGTGTCGATGTGGCTGTCGGTATCGTCGCCTGCAAGGGAACCGTTTTTGAGCCACAGCACCTGTTTGGCACCAAAAAAACGAAACAGGCAGCTTTCAATTTCAGCCTTTGAGAGGCTGTCGTTGCGGTTGGCCGAGAGCAGGCATTCTTCGGTAGTAAGCAGTGTTCCATTGCCATCGCTTTCGATGCTTCCGCCTTCAAACACAAAAAAGTTCATGTTGGTGTATAGGTAGCCCTCAAGAGCTCCTGCTTTATACAATTGACGGGTTATCTGGTTGTCGTGGTTGGCCGCAAATTTCATCCCCCAGCCATTAAAGCAAAAATCATAAATCAGCGGCTTGCCTTCTTCAAAAACCGTAATGCCCCCGTGGTCGCGCGCCCAGGTGTCGTTGCTGTCAATTTCGTAAACCGAAATGTTTGAGAGCCTGGCGCCTGCAAGTTTGTTTTTTACATGTGCCGCATTTGAACATACTATAATAAGTTGCTGGCGTTGTGCAATTTCAGTGGCTATTTGTATAAAGCATTCTTCAACTTCATTTAGCAGGTAAGCCCAGTCGCTTTGTGCATGTGGCCAGGTGAGTTGAACTGCATATTGAGGGTGCCATTCGGCCGGGAATGTTATATTGTTTTTCATTATTGTGCTTAATAATCAAGAGTTCCCATCTAATTCTTTGTTCTGTTGTTCTATGGATATTATTTCAGGTATCGTTGTTATAAATTTATTGTTTCCGGATTCATCCTATTTCCCCTGAAGCTTACTAATTCAACGTACCTTCCATTAAATCGATAATACAAGGTTGTTTGTGGGCTAACCACGCATCGTCGTAAATTTTTTGCGTTATTTGAATATGGGAAAAGAAGCGGATTAATTGAAATTTGGTCTATTATATCTTCAAAGTGGAGATATACTTTTAAAGCAACAACTCTTCCAAACTTTTGGAAAATATAATCAATTATTTCTTCATATTCTGAATTGGCTCTGGGAGAATAGCGAATTTCAAAAGGCATTTTTCAAAAATTAAATTTTTCTTTTATTTGAGTTTTAACTTGAGAACGTGTAACATATTCTCCTCTATCAAGCTGATTTAAACCATCATTAATTGCTTTTTTATCTTCTTCACTGATGATGTCCCACCAATCATTATTTTCTTTCTGGATTTTCTCCATTTGTGCTAATATGTTTTCTTCCTGAATTGATGAAATCCAGTTAATTAGATTAATTTTTCGTGACTCTAAATTCATAAACCAAAGTTTTAAACTATACAAAATTAACGTTTTATGCCGAGTTTTGTTAACCGAATCTAAAAAATCCCCATCACATTCCGAACCGAAGCCTTAAACATAAGCACACCTTTTTTGTGGTTGGGCACACTAAAGCGTTTTTTCAGGATTTCTTCGGGGGCTGCATTTTTTATTCGTTCAAATAAATTCAGGTAATACCGGTAAGCCAGGTAAACTCCAAGACGGGCTTGTGGTTTTAGTTTTACAATGCCTTTAAAAGCTTCGTCAAAGTCGAACTGGATGTCGTTTTCAATTTGTGTTTTGGCTTCGGGGGTGAAGTTACTGAAATCGATATTTTTAAAGTAAACACGCCCCTTGTTTTCGTAATCGTCGTGTGCATCGCGCAGAAAATTTACTTTTTGAAAAGCCTCACCCAGTTTGCGGGCCGGGTAAATCAATTCATTGTATTTTTCGGGTTCGTTGCTGTAAAAAACACGCAGGCACATAAGGCCCACAACTTCGGCCGAGCCATAAATGTATTTTTCGAGCAGCTTTGAGTCGTAAACTTCATAGCTAAGATCCATTTTCATACTATCGAGAAAAGCGTCGATGAGTTCTTTATCGATGCTGCATTCGTTTACGGTGCGTTGAAAGCTGTCGATAATGGGGTTGAGGCTAATTCCACGTTCAATTGCTTTGTAAGTGTCGGCTTTAAATTCGCTGAGCAATTCGTTTTGGTTAAAATCGAAAAAAGTATCGACAATTTCGTCGGCATAGCGTACAAAACCATATATGCTGTAAATGTGTTTTCGGTATTCTTTTTTGAGCATACGCACACCCAGCGAGAATGAAGTGCTGTACTTTTTGGTTGTATTTATGCTGCACAAAAGATTATTTTCTCGAAATTTTTCTATCATCGCTTAAAAGTCTTTCAGTGGTTAATTTTGAGCTGATTACAGCCATTGGCAATCCTGTTCCGGGTATTGTTGATGCACCTGTATAGTATGTGTTTTTGTATTTTTCGTCTTTGTTGGCAGGCCTGAACCATGCAATTTGGTTTAAATCGTGTGCCAGTCCCAGTCCGCTGCCTTTGTACAAGTTAAACATATTTTGCCAGTGTTCGGGCGAGAGTATCGTTTTGCTTTCAATCATACTGTTTAAATCGTACCCCGAACGTTTCGACAAATCGTCGATAATGTTTTGAGCAATTTGTTCGCGGTCGCTGTAGTCGGGTTTAAAGCGTAAATCGGGCGAAGGGCACAAAATAAACAGGCTCTCTTTGCCTTGAGGTGCATAGTCGGGGTTGTTTTTCGATTGAACGTTTACATAGTAATACGGCTTATCAAACGAAACTTTGTTTTTGAAAACCCCTTTTGCGTATTGATCGAAATTGTTGCCTAAATAATAATTGTGATGTTTGAGTTTGTCGAGTTTTTGGTTAATTCCCAGGTAAATGGTCAGTGGAGCCATAGTCCACTTCATTTTGTCGAGTTTCTTTTCGCTGTATTTTGATTTTTTCAGAATAGCACCTCTGAACCATGCTGCATCGGCATTAATAATATAGTAATCGGCATTCCACTGGCGCCCCTCGTTATCGACAAGGTAATCAATTGATTTTTCTGAGGTTTTTGCGTCAACAATTTCGGTGTTAAAATAAAAATCGACTTGTTTTTCGCGCAATACTTTAAACAAACCTTCAACAATTTTGTACATTCCGCCTTTAACGTTGTGGTAGCCATCGTGTTTAAGCTCAACATAGTTAAGCAGCGAGTATACTGCCGGAGTATCGAATGGTGTAGCTCCAAGAAAAAAACCAACTAATGAGAAAATCATGCGGGCTTCTTTCGATTCAAAATTGCTGCACAATTCCTGCCACATGGTTTTAAACAGCAGGGGATTGTGTTTTAGCGGCACACGGGTTAGCTGAAGCAAATAATCGATGAGCGACGAAAAGTTCCGGTGAACAATTTTGTCTTCGGTATCGTGAAACAATTGTCCGGTTTTGCGGAGGTGTTTTTCAATTTTTTCTTTAAAATCGGGTTCGTAGGCAGCAAATTCGTTTGCCAGTTTATCGAGGTCTTTATAAATTGTAAACGGAGTGTCAATCCCATCAATATTTACATTGAACAGGGGATCGAGCTCAACAAATTCGAAAGGATATTGAATGTCGGCTGACTTTACCAGTTCGTCGAATTCGTAGCTCATGCTAAAAAATGTAGGGCCTAAATCGAATGTGTAACCATCTTTTTTGAGCACGTTTAAGCGCCCTCCGGCCTGGTGATATTTCTCGAGCATTTTTACTTTAAATCCCGCTTTCGACAGGCGTAAAGCAGCACTCATTCCGGCAAGTCCGGTTCCTACAATAATTACTTGTTTCTTTTTATTCATTTTATTGAATTATTGGCGTATTTTGCTGTAAATAAAACCATTTTTTCGTTTATTTGTTTGGTGTTTGTGTAAATAAATATATAAAAAATTTCAACATAGTTTGAGAATTTTTACCCTTAAGCTCTCGTGATATATGAAACATGTGCATGTAATTGGTTCGGGTATTGGAGGTTTGGCTGTTGCCATTCGTTTAGCGCATAAAGGCTATCGTGTAACGATATTCGAAAAGAACGAAAACCCCGGGGGTAAAATCGGAGAGCTGAAGCTTGGCGATTTCCGGTTCGACACAGGGCCTTCGCTGTTTACACTGCCTGAGGTGTTTTTCGAATTGTTTGAGCTTTCAGGGAAAAAAGCCTCCGATTATATCGATATAGTAAATCTGCCTCTTACCTGCAATTATTTTTTCGCCGACGGAACAAACCTTAAAGCCTGGAGCCAACGCGATAAGTTTATTTCCGAAGCTGTTGATGCAGGAGCCAATGGACAAATACTTGATAAATATCTTAAACGGCAGGCGTTTGTTTATAACCACGCCAGCGATTTTTTCATGTTTAATTCACTCCATAAACTATCGACTTATGTTGGAAAAGCGGGGCAAAAAAGTTTGAAGGCCCTGCATAAACTCGATGCTTTGCGAAGTATGCACAGCCGGAACAAAAAAACTTTTGGTACCGGAAAACTTACACAACTGTTCGACCGGTATGCAACTTATAATGGCAGCAATCCGTATAAAGCACCGGCAACCCTCAATATGATTGCTCATCTTGAACACAGTACGGGAGCTTATTTTCCTAAAAACGGAATGCGGGGTATTGTTAAAGCTCTTGTAAAACTTGCTTATGAGTCCGGTGTCGAATTTCATCTGTCCGAAGCGGTAAAAAGTATTCAGAAACAGGCTGATAATACCTGGATTACACAAACTTCGGAACAAAGCTATACGGCAAATATTGTGGTTAACAATACCGATGTGACATATTTTTATAAAAACATTATGCCCAATACCGGCATGTATCGTAAGCTTATGAAGCGCGAATGCTCATCGAGTGCTCTGATTTTTTATTGGGGAGTAAACCTGAGTTCCGAACTTGATGTACACAATATATTGTTTAGTGTCGATTATAAAGCCGAATTTGAAGGGCTATTCAGACAAAAAGCATTTGCTGACGATTTAACGGTTTATATTTTTATTAGTAAAAAAGTAGTCGATGAAGATGCTCCACCGGGAAAAGAAAATTGGTTTGTTATGGTAAATGCACCCGAAAATATTGGGCAAAACCCACAGCAATACATTTCCAAAGCACGAAAAATCCTTGTCGATAAAATAAAAACCCGGCTAAAAATCGATATCGAAAAATATATCGAAACCGAAAGTATTCTGACTCCTGCCGATATCGAATTTAAAACCGCTTCGGTAAACGGATCTTTGTACGGGCATAGCTCAAACAACCTTTTGTCTGCATTTTTACGACACCCGAATTTTAGCCGGCGACATAAAAATTTGTATTTTACAGGCGGAAGTGTGCATCCGGGTGGCGGAATTCCATTATGTTTGGCATCAGCAAAAATAGTTGATGGTTTTATAGCCAATAACCGCTCCGCGAACCACAGGGAGTAATTAAATACTATAAAAGTTGGCAACGAACACCTTTTACCTAACATACAATTCGTACCATATGAAACATATTTTAAACTACTTTAAAACATTAGAACTAAAAGAGGCTGCTAAATTTCTGATTATTTTTTATGTAGTCGGAACAGCAGGGTTTTTAATTCCTCAAACCCGGAGTGTTTTCGAAATGTTGATACCATTGTCGTTGGTAATCAGCATATTTATGTTGTTTCTTTTTCATAAAGAATATGATCAGAAACATATCCTGTTTTTTCTGTCGGTTATTGTTTTTAGCATTGCTGTTGAGGCAATAGGTGTTAATACAGGTTTGCTTTTTGGCGATTATGTATATGGATCGTCGTTGTCGGTTAAAGTATTTGAAACTCCTATTTTGATCGGGTTTAACTGGTTAATGCTTACATATGGTGCAGTGGCCATTGTTCGTTCGAAAAAGGTTTTGCGTCGGTTTGTTCCTATAATGGTGGGGTTGCTTATGACAGGATACGACTATTTGATGGAGCCTGTAGCAATGAAAACCGATATGTGGACATGGGCTTATGCTAAAATACCTTTTCAGAACTATGCAATGTGGTTTGTAATTGCAGCTGTTATAGGGGCTTGCTACGAATTGTTTGGAATCAGAACCAGCAGCCGTACTGCTGCATACATATTTATTTTACAATTTGTGTTTTTTGGTATTTTAAATCTGTTTTTACCATGATAAAAGCCTCGCACCACCGATTTTATACACGCTTTTTTAATCTGTATGTTCCGTACATTATGCGATCCGATTTTAAAAAAATTGAAATCGAAGGATCGTGGGATAGTTCGGGTCAGCCTGCATTAATTATTGGCAACCATATTAGTTGGTGGGATGGGTTTTGGGCTTTGTATCTCAACAACCGTTTTTTGCATAAAAAGTTTCATGTAATGATGCTCAAAGAGCAACTCAAAAACCGAAAATTTTTAAGCAAGGCAGGTGCCTTTTCTATCGATCCGGGTAAACGTACCATGATCGAAACTCTCGGCTATTCAGTAAACTTACTGAACAATCCGCAAAATGTTGTAGCAATATTTCCTCAAGGACGTATTTCGAGCATTACCAGCCCCATATTTGAATTTGGCAGCGTGGTCGATCGCATTATTCGCATCAATAAAAACATCGATGTGCATTTTTATTCCGCGTTTGTTGATTATTTCTCGGAACGAAAACCTTCGTTGTATTTTTATCTCGAGAACATCGATCTTGAAGATTATGAACAGTTTAGTATAGCCGGATTATACCGCAATTTTTATAACGAATGTAGAATACATCAGGCCGCCAGAGCTCAATGATTATTGCAGGATACATATTGTTTGCAATGTTGGTACTCCGTTTTTTGGTTGTGCTGGTAAATTTTTTAACTCAGCTGTACTTACCTCAACCGGCCCAATTGAACAATTATCCTAAAGTATCGGTGTTGATTCCTGTACGCAACGAAGAAAAAAACCTTGAAGCCTTGCTTGGCGACTTGCAAAACATTGATTATCCGAATTTTGAAATTATTGTTTGCAACGACCATTCGACCGATAGGAGCGAAGAGATACTAAAAGAATCAGCACGTGTTTTTCATAATCTTACGTATTTCAACAACGAGCCATTGCCTACCCGATGGATTGGGAAAAATTTTGCTTGCCATATGCTGGCTCAAAAAGCTACAGGAAAATATCTTCTTTTTTTGGATGCCGATGTTCGTGTTCAATCCCTCACAATTAAAAAAGCACTTGCTTATGCCGAAAAGAAAAAAGTTTTATTGTTGTCGGTTTTTCCTGAGCAAATGATTGATACTCCCGGTGAGTGGAAAACAATTCCCTTAATGAACCAGATATTGCTGAGTTATTTACCTCTGTGTTTGGTTCGCTGGCGATGGTTCTCATCGCTGTCGGCAGCCAACGGACAATTTATGATGTTCGATGCCGGAAATTACATGCAAAATAACTGGCATTTGAAAATGAAAGATCGGAATGTTGAAGATATTGTAATAGCCCGGCAGATGAAACGTCAAAAGCTTCCCATTGCTGTAAAACTTGGGAAAAATGATGTGCGTTGCCGGATGTATGCAGGATATGGTGAGGCGCTTAATGGTTTTTCGTTAAATATTCATCAGTATTTTAATGCAAGCCGTTTATGGATGCTGTTTTATTGTATGATGGTTTGGATTCGTTTGCCGTTTTTTGTGCTGAGTACACAGTATGTACTTTTGGCTGTGGCTTTATTGCTTACTTTTTTTATGGAGTTGATGATTGCCCGGTTAAGCTGCTTTTCGGTGGCTAAAATGTTTAAACATCGTTTCGGGCGTCTTTGGGCTCTTGATAAAATTGTATGGCTTAACATTAAAAACCGCTTTAAACATCAAATTGAATGGAAGGGGAGAGTTTACAAAACCTAAGCAATTGGGCGTGGGGTTTTTGCCCCTGATATCATATTGTGTTTTGTGGTTTTTTCATAATGGTGTTACAATGCGGCTTACATTTGCGTAGAATAGCACAAGTGCTCGTTTTGAGAAGAAAATTTTTTATATTCGTGCCGTATTACAATAGATCGTTGGTTAAAAGATTTCAGACAACAGACTTTATTTATAATGAGCTAAAGGTTAACAGCATAAACAGAATGTTGTTTGTGACAAAAAAATATTCACGAACTGTTGTAATGATTTATAACAAAAAAGAATCTTTTCGGCTAAAACAGAGAAAATGAGATCGGTATTGTTTTTATTGATGTTTTTATTGTTTACGGCGGGTGTTACGGCACAAAATAACCATTCGCTGAGTTGCAGGTTTAAACATTACTTTATAATAGGCGATATGGACAGTTGGCTGGCCCTGGTTGACAGTTTGCAGGAGCAACAATTGAGCAAAGTCGAAAACGATGTGCTGTTGCAGGCACAGTATGGCCTCATGGGATATTTTTTATCGCAAAACCGTAAAGAACGTGCAGCACAGCAGTATCAGTATTTCGAAAAAAATCTGAATTCAGTGCTTAAAATATTCCCCCAAAATCCCGAATACCTTGCAATGAAAGCAGCTTCGTACGGGTTCGAAATTGGGATGTCGCCTATTAAAGCACCATTTTTGAACAGCAAACATTTACAATCGATAAATCGAGCGCTCCAAAACCGTAACAATTGTGCTTTCCCTCTTATCGAACAGGGAAACTCGCTGTTTTTCCGACCGCCAATTGTTGGTGGTAACAAAAATAAGGCTGTTGAGTATTACGAACAAGCTGTGCAAATACTCGAAAAACAACAGTGTTGTAACTGGTTATATTTTAGTATATCGTCGTGGTTAGGGCAGGTGTATACTAAAATGGGCGAACCCGAAAAATCATTTGCCATGTACAAAAAATTGCTCGCAATCGAACCTGAGTTTGAATATGTTAAAGATGAATTGTTGCCGCAGCTTCAAAATGGTGAATATGTCGATATGGGGGCTAAGCTCGAAAATAATCTGCTTAAATAAATGTGCCTGATTTTTTGTTTGTGTTTATTTTCCTTTATCAAAATTCTAATTAAACAATATATGCTATTATTGATTCGTATTTTTTATAACAATCCGTTCTTAGTATAAAAAATTTGTTGTATTAATTCTTGAGTTTTTATCAAAAAAAAACAGGTTTTGAAGCAGAATTTATACATTAGACAATAAAAAAAACACAAAAAAACTCTACAATATCTAACATTATTATGTTTTTTACGTAAAAAATTGACCGACATACTCTTTTTTTTGTTGAATTTAATCTTCAAAAGTTCAATATCTGCTGTTTGGGGTTAAGGATCTGTAGGTTAGTTTGTTATAGTGTTTATTTTGAGTTATTAACATGTATTTGTTGATAAAAAACGCTTCTAATAAGTTGAAAATCACTTATAATGTCTAAAAAATTTTAGATAAAATTGCTGTATTATTATAAAAATGAATATTTTTGTTCACAGTGCCCTGTAAAATGAACGATAAACATGCGCCGGGTTTATTCTTTTCGATGTTTATTTGGTGCTTGTAAAATGAATTTGAATATTTAGTGGTTGTTTTTTCGAAAACCGGAGTTCAGTGAAGCTTGTTACGAACCGGCAACCTCCGAAATATAAAAGAAAGAGTGTGTTTTTATGGCCAAATTAAGTACAGTGTTGCTTGTTTTGACGAACCAGAGCATAAACAAAACAGCGTTTTGTGTGGAGTTGGATGTGAAAAATTAATAAACGAATAAATTTTTTTAGCAGTGAAACCGTTTAAATCGGGTATTACTTTTTCGAAGTGGATGTTGCGAATTGCCTTGGTTGTGTATTTGTTGGCATTTTATCATGGAACGCTTATTTATCTTGATTTTTTAGATTTATCTTTTATATTTGCGTTAGTGTATATAGTTTCGGCTATATGTTTGTTGTTTGGAGGATTTAAAAGTAAAGACAATATAACAGTATACAGTTCGTTATTGTTGTTGGTTGCCGTTGCTTTTAACATATATTTAGATAGTGCAGACGGTTTTTTTGGTGTTGTTATGCACCTTTTGCCTTTTTCCATTGCGTTCTTTTTTTTAACACATGGGAATAAGTAAAAAACCTAAAAATAAAATGAAAAGAACTAATTAAACCTGAAATATGCTTGTAAAACGATTAAGCACTGTATTGTGTGTGATAGTGTGCCTTCATGGAATTATTTTGGGGAATACCAAAGGCATAAACACAACCGATGCCAATATAACCAACGAGATAAGTGCCCTTGCTGCACCGCTTGAATCTTCGCCAAATATTACTCCTGTTAACCCCGGTTGCCATACTGATCAGGATGGGTATTTTATAATTGAAATCAAAGACGAAGATACCCATCCCGGTTCAACATATACCTATCGAATTAACCTCGATGGTAATTTGGTTGATGAGCACACATGGGATGGAGCTCTGGTTAATTCAATTAAATTGGAGCCGGGTACATATGTGATTACGTTTATTGAGCATACCTCTACAGGGAATATTACTTTAGGTCTTCCACGGAATTTAACATTGGTTGCTCCGAATCCAATTCAACTTAATGTTAACGATTTTTCGGCTCAAGAATGCAGTACTGATCTAAACTATATTAAGTTAAGTGCCTCAGGAGGTACACCGCCGTATACCTATGCGTTAAATTATGGAACAGCTGATGAGATTACAAATAATGACGGCAATTTTGATAATTTACCTGCCGGCAGATATACTCCTTCGGTTACCGATGCCAAAAATTGTGCTCGTGCTTATGCAAACACAATTACTATCGAAGCAGGCCAAAAAATCGAACCGGCCAATGTACAGGTTATGCAACCCGAATGTGCAGGCGATGGTGCTCAAATTTTAATTACAGGGTTGCCAATCAATCAAAACTTATACGAAATTTCACTTTACGAAATTTCACTTAACGAGAATACTTCATTTGCAAAATTTGTTGATGGAGCAAATGTTACCCTTACAAATGTGCCTGCCGGTACTTATACTCTCGAAATTAACAGTACCACATGTTCAAGCGGAGCTGATGATTATACACATACCGAAAGTATTGTAATTGAAAGTTTTGATGCTGTAAGTCTTGTTCCCACTCCGGGTACAGGGCATGTATTAACATGTGGTGGCGACGAAACAGTTGATATTACTGTTGAGGTAAACGGTGGTAAAGCCGGTAAGCAGGTTAGTGTTGTTTTGGATAATAACAACGGGATAAGTTCCGACGATCAAGTATATACAACCCAATACGGGAATAGTGTTACAATTGAAGATGTAAAAGTTGGAAACTATACTTTGCGCTGGATTGATGGTGCCAACAATACATGCACCGAAAGTATCCCGTACTCCATAGTTGGCCCTGAAAACGCAATTAATGCCGGGTTTTTATATAAAACAAATCCCTCATGCCACGATGCTTTCGATGGTATTATTCAGCTTGATGTAAGCGGAGGCAGTGGCGATTACCAATACACTTTTGATAATGGTTCGTCATATACAGAATTAAATGATGATCAAAAGATATATGTTGGTGCCGGCACATACAATATAACCGTAAAAGATGGCGAAGGTTGTACCGATGCTATCGAAGATGCAATTACCATTACATCACCACCACAGCTTATTGCCAATTTAGTTTCGGGTTCCGAAACCGATGCAACATGCCCCGAGAAGAATGACGGTTCATTTCAAATACATGTCGAAGGTGGCGACGGTGCATACCGCTATGCTATATACGAAGCCGGCGGTTTCCCGAACGACGATTTTTCGAGCATAAGCGATTTAGCTACAATTGGCGGCCTTGCAGTAGGCGATTATACAGTTTCTGTTACCGACGGTAACGAATGTGGCCCTGTTGATTTTAATGTTTCAATTGGCGGCCCCAATCCCCTTAGCATTACAAGTTTAGGTTTTGATTCAATTGTTTGCCCCGGAACAGTTACAAGCATTGTTGTTTCGGCCAGTGGCGGTGCTCCATCGCCCGATGGACACACATACCAGTTGTTACGCGGTGTCGACGATGTTTTAGACGAAGTAGAAACCAAGACCATAACAGGCCCCTGCAGTTTTGATAATATTACACCATCAACCTATACTTTAAGAGTTTGGAGCAGTACAGTTTGTGCTTCAATCGATACAACATTTACAATCGAATCGTCAAAACCGATACAGATTATTAATAAGCGCGATTCGATTATGGTGCAGTGCTCAAACCAAACGGCTTCGGTGCAAATACTGGCATCGGGTAAGGCCCCAATGACTTATATTCTTGGAGCTTCTGATACTGGTCCTGCATTGCCATTCGCTGGCACAAATCCCTATGGCGATTCATATGTAACCTTAAGCGATCTGCAATCGGAAACAGCTGCTACAGATGGATTTAGCCACACTCTTTTTATATATGATGCGAATGGATGCAAAAAAGAGTTTTCGTTTAAGGTTTATGCACCCGAACCCCTGGCTATAAAGAATGTTGTGTCGCAACGAATTTCGGCTAACGGTGCCAACGATGGGAAAATTACTTTTACAGTTAGTGGCGGAGTTGCCGGATACAGTGCACAGTTGATTAATGCTGCTACTTCGGCTGTTTATCGTTCGTATTCGTCCGACAGCGGGAATTTCCTCATAAACGGAATACGCCCGGGAGAGTATACGCTGAAAGTTATCGACAGCAACGGGTGCGAATTAACATCCCCTGACGGAAACATCCTTATTGAACAGCCTGATGTGTTAAACTTAGATATTGATCCTGCCACTTTAGAGGCCTTATGTTTTGGCGATATATTGAAAGTGCAAATTGATGTAACCGGCGGATGGCCTGAAGAAGAAGTGCATGTTCGTGTTTTTGGGCATGGAATTGATACAACAATACAATCGAACAAAGCATTAGAATTGCCTTATGTTTCATCACCATCGACACAATATACAGCAGTACTTACTCAGGGCGAAGCACGTCCGGTTACCCGGTATTTTTCAATTACCGGCCCTACTAAATTGCAGCTTGCAGTGCCCGAATTTCACTCGGTAAGTTGTTCCGGCGAAAGTGACGGCCAAATTGTTATGCGTGTACAGGGTGGAACTCCAGGATATCAATACGGCCTTGGAGGTACAGGTACCGCAAGTACCGATTTTACTGTCGACGGGCAGAACCGCTTTACAATTGAAGGAGTTGATGCCGGAACGATTAATTTGGTTGTTCAGGATGCCAACGAATGTTCTAGTGACAAATTTGAAGTTGTAATTACTGAACCTGATCCGGTTGTTTTCAACGAAGCAGATATTCGGGTCGATTCGGTAGTGTGTTATGGCGAAGCTAACGGACGTATAATTGTTGGCACCGTAAGTGGAGGTAGTGGAAGCTATCAGTACAAACTGATGCAGGATGGAACCGATGTAAAACCCTTGCAAAACAGCAATGTGTTTTCGGGCTTAAGTGCAGGTAAGTACCAGGTTTATGTGTACGATACCAAAGGATGCGAGTCGGAAAACAGTGGAGTAGAAGTAGACGTAATACAGCCCGTAAGAATTACTATTCTTGGAGCCGATATTACAAGTGAAATTACATGCCACAATTTATCCGATGCTGTTATAACCATTGAAGCTTCAGGGGGTAATCCTTACGGCCTTGAATATAAAGTAACAGGCAAAACATATCAGGAAGATAATTCGCTTACCGGTTTAAGTGCCGGAACATACAATATATATGTACGCGACGAACGCGGAAAATGCGAATCTGTTTGGCCTAATGAACGGATTATTGTAAATCCGCCAAAACTCGAATTAATTAACGGTGTAAAAACGGATGTAACTTGCCATAACGAAAAAAATGGAACCATCAGTATTGACGCTACCGGAGGAACAGGCGATTATGTATATAATTTATACGAAGACGAAAACCTTGCTCAGGATCCAAAAATGGTTGGCTATTTCGAAGGATTGGGAGATATTTCTGAACGCCAGGCTTCGTATGTCAATTATACCGTATTGGTTAACGATGCCAATGGTTGCGAAGACGAGCAGTCGTTTACAATAACCAATCCCGAGAAATTGATTGTAAGTTATATCGATCATCACCAGGTAAAGTGTAATGGCCAAAATAACGGATGGATAAAAGTTGGTGCCAGTGGTGGTACCGGCGATTACGCATTCAAAAAACATTATACGCAAGGTTCAACAACCAGCGATGTAACCAGTATCGACAATGCAAATTTTGTAATTGAAAGATACAGCGGTGGCGATTTCCGCCCAATGATTATCGATGACAATGGTTGTACCGACACACTGGCTGAAACCATAAACATTGTTGATCCACCAAAATTGATCCTTGCAAATGTTATTCCCGGAGTAAAAAATTGTAATTACAGCACCGACGATTCAACAATATTTGTAATCGATCCTGTAAACTGTGGTACAGCCGGAGCCTACGAGTTTAGTATAAACGATGGCGATACATGGAAAAAGGACGACAGTATATTTGTTAATGTACGCACCGAAGTAATATATCCTAAAGTACGTGATATCGAAGGTTGCGAAGCAAGTTTTGAGTCATTGGGAATTGAGTGGCCTCAGGCTTACAATGTAAACATTACTAAAAACGAAATTCGTTGCTGGGATCGTCAATACGGAACCTTATCGGTTGAAATGACCGGGGGAACAACTCCGTATTATGTGAGTGTAAATAATCCGACTTTCCCCGAGAATACAAATACAACATTCAAAATTGAATTTGACGATACATATAATACTGTGCGCGATACTATAGGTGACGGATTTGAAAATGTATTTCAATACGATACACCCTATTATATTTATATAAAAGACAATAACGGGTGTTATGCACAAAACCTTGATGTACAAAGTATTGAAGACCGTATTGGGCCTTACGAGTGGGAACCCACCGATACGCTTACCCTGGTAAGCATCGATCCCACACGGCCAAAATGTGCAGGTAAAAAAGGAAGCATTTATTATACCGTTAAAGATGGAGCAAAACCATACCGTTATTGGGTACAGGATCAGTTAGGAACCGATAATGTTATTCCTACACTGGCCGACGAAAATGGATTGGTACAAGTGCCCACAGGAATAACCTTATATGCTTTTGTTACCGACAGGTACAACTGTACCCCTCGTGTGCCCGATAACCTTGAACAAAGCTATTTAACTACTTTTATTAATCCGATTAACGATACAGTAAAAGTAGAGTGGGAGATGACCAAAGTGCCATTCTGCCCCGAAACAAAAGACGGACGTATGGAGCTTGAAGTAGCCGATATGCTTAAGGGTGGAGCTACATACGAAATATACAAACTCGACACAATCCGCTTATACGATACTGTTTATTGGGAATATCCCACATTACCCGAGTTTATTGACGAAGTGCATAAAGACGAATTTTCGGATAGTATGCAGGTGCAACTCGAGGGAATTGATGGGATTGATTATACCGAATGGATGTATACTGTGAGCAAGTATTTGGTACCCTACAAATTTAAGTACGGACAGTATAAAATTGTATTCTTTGATAATATTACCGAATGTGATGTGTCGTACGAAATGTATATACCGTACCAAACCGAGGATTGTCCCGATATTTTTACTCAAGTGTTCACTCCAAACAACGATGGGCAGAACGACTTGTGGGAAGTATCGCCATACGAGAAAAGCAATGTAAAATTACAAATATTTACCGCATACGGAGAACTTGTTTATGAGTTTGAAGGACTTGTACCTGAAGAAGGATTAACCTGGGATGGACTCGATTACAGAGGACGTCCGGTACAGGCAGGAACATATATGTATATCTATCAGCCCGATGTTAAAGTCGACAAGTCGGATATGCAATGCGGTAATATAACACTACTAAGGAAAAGATAAGTTAATTGGGGTTAAGCTTTATGAAAAAGATACTATTAATAGCGATCATATTAAGTGTTACCACGTTAGCATTTTCGCAACAGGACATAAGGATTTATAATTATTATTTGTTTGATGATTATTATATGAATCCTGCTTATGTGGGAAGTAAAAATCATTATTCATTAAATGTGATGAATGATTTACGCTTTATTGGATTAGACGGTGCATCGCCCGAGACAGTTGTTATGTCGGCCCATTCACGTGTTGGAAAAGGCTATTTGTTTGCAAAAGACGGGAAAATCAATAAGTTTTTCTCAAAATTCGGCAATATGGCTCTTGGCTTACAGCAGTTGGCTTACACTTTTGGAGATCAGTACGAATACCACATTGGTGTAACTTACGGACATCATATTGATTTAAATCCAAACGTTAAAACAAAACGACCTCATAAACTGGTGCTTGCTTTTACTCCAAAGTTGCTTGTAACCGGGTTTAACCGTGCCGGAATGACTGATAATTTTGGTGAACCAATAAGCCCTACATGGGATCCAATGATTCCACCATTTAACGAAGCAATGATTAAACCCCGCTTTTTAGTGGATGTAGGTGCTCTTTATCAAACTATTTTTTATGATGTTGGTTTTACTTGTTTGAATGTTACAAACTCGCGTTTTGGCTACGAAAGTGATACTGTTCAGTATTTGTATGAAGAAACTCAATACGGAATATACGAATTGGTTTACTCTCCAAAACTGGTGTTTAATACCAAAATTAAGTTCATGAATATGATTGATAAAAAACAGCTCGAGGTAAATTTTATTCCTCGTTTGGCTGCAATGTATTCACCGGTTTCGGGCGATATGGAGTTTTTTCTTGATGCTGCTGTAACATGGGATTTTTTCGAAATGGTTACTTCAATTCGTCGGAATCATCGTTACCAGATTTCAACCGGAGTATATGTTAATCATAAACGAAACTTTAAACCCTATACCTTGCTGCAACCTTATATTGCTTTCGATTTTGTAAACTTCAAAGTAATTTATGCACACAATTATAACCCAAATGTTCAAGTACCCGGTTATTACGGAGGAAATCAGATTTCGGTTACATTCAATATAGCACGCGATAAAGTTTCGCGTAAGCTGACCAACAACGAAACATGGAAATAATACATACATTTTGAATTTATTTTATATAAGCAAAAGCCGGATCTCATAATAAGAACCGGCTTTTTTTATTGGAGTAAATATTTCGATTGATTTTAGTATACTCTTTTTTTGAAATGTTGTGGTGCTATGTACTAGAATCGGATCAGTTCAACATTAGGGTTGGTTTCCCATTTTAGCAGCAATTCTTCAAGTCTGGAAAGCAATTATATTT
>CAZARW010000050.1:20181-21398 GCA_964487645.1 uncultured Prolixibacteraceae bacterium | reverse complement strand
CTGGGGACATGCCAAAGATTACATACGAGCAATGTACCTGATATTGCAACAAGATAAACCCGACGATTATGTTATTGCAACAGGAACAACCACCACCATTCGCGATTTCATTAAAATGGCGGCAGCACACATTGGCCTCGAAATATCCTTTACCGGACAAGGAGTCGACGAACAAGGCCACCTCACCTCCATCAACGAAAATATTTTTAATCAGAAAGTAGGAAGCAACTATCTGCCACAAATTAAAAAACGCATACAAAACACACCCCATTCCGAAAATCCGGTTGCTCACGAAACGCCAAAAGCTATAGTTGAAGTTAATCCCCGCTATTTCCGCCCTACCGAAGTCGATTTGCTGATTGGAGACCCCAGTAAAGCTAAAAACAACCTTGGATGGGAACCTCAATACAGCCTCAAAACTCTTGTTGCCGATATGATGGAAAGCGATATTAAACTGATGAAAAAAGACAGCTATTTAAAGGATGGCGGGTATCAGGTTATGAACTATTTTGAATAGAGAATGAGTGAAGGTGTGAAGGTGTGAATGAGAGAATGAGTGAAAGAGTGAATGAGAGAAGAAGTGAATGAGAGAAGAAGTGAAAGAGAGAAGAAGTGAAAGAGAGAAGAAGTGAAAGAGAAAAGAAGTGAAGGTGTGAAGGAGAGAATGAGTGAAAGAGGGAATGAGAGAAGAAGTGAAGGAGTGTAAGAGGGAATTCACTAATTCACCAATTCACTAATTCACTAATTCACTAATTCACTAAGTCTCTAACTCACTAATTCACTAAATTACTAAATCAAAAAAAAATGGCTAAAATAAAAAATCATCAAGAACTGGAGGTATACCAAATTGCGTTTATAGCAGCAATGAGCATTTATCATCTCAGCAAGATTTTTCCAAAAGAAGAAAAATATTCACTAACAGACCAGATAAGACGCTCATCTCGTTCGGTTTGTGCAAATATTGGTGAAGCATTTCGAAAACGAAAATATCCAAAATCTTTTGTGGCTAAAAGAATTGATTCAGAAGGTGAAGCAGATGAAACACAAATATGGTTAGAATTCTCATTAGCCTGTGAATACATCGACCAAGCAACATATTGACAATTTATATAAGCAATACGATTACATACTTGGCAAACTTGTAAATATGTCGCTACAACCCGAAAAATGGAGCTACTAAATCACTAATTCACCAAGTCTCCAAGTCACTAATTCAC